>CACGTA010000015.1 GCA_902575815.1 uncultured Alphaproteobacteria bacterium
CTCATTAAAATTTTTATTAACAAAAACACCAACACCCTTAATATTTAAATCTTCTGACATTTTTTGAAGAAAACTTGCATCTTTAAAAGATATGTTTCTAGGACTTTTTTGATAAAAAATCATACCAAAAAAATTAACATTATTTTTTTCACAACAAAGAAGTGTCTCTTTGTTTTGTATTCCACAAATTTTGATTATCATTATTTATGATAGTGTTTCGTTTATTTTAATTAAAGATTTGAGTGGATCTTTAGATTTAGTTATAGGTCTCCCTATGACTAAATAATTTGCCCCTAGATTTATAGCTTTGTTAGGAGTTTCTACTCTTTTTTGATCATCGCTTTTTAATTTATCAGTAATTCTAATTCCTGGGGTAACAATTATAAAATTTTCTCCAACCTCTTTTCTTATATGTTTTATTTCCTGTGGACTACATACAACACCATCTAGTTTGTTTTGTTTTGCTGCTTGAGTGAATTTTTTTACTAATGCTGATATATTTTTTTGATTATAGTATTTTTTAGTTTGATTGTTATCCAAGCTTGTTAAAACTGAAACTCCTAAAACTTTAGTATTTCTTTTGATTTTTCTAGATGCGAGCATCATATCATCTCCACCAGATATATGAATTGTTGTAAAAAGAGGCTTCATTTTTACCAAAGCCTTTAAACCCTTTTCAACTGTATTTGGTATGTCGTGCAATTTTAAATCAAGAAATATTTTAGGACAAACTGAATAAATTTTTTTATATCCTTCTATGCCAAAATTATAAAAAAATTCATAACCAATTTTGAAAGCAAAAGCGTCTTTTTTTAAGATTTTTACAAGCCTTATTATTTTATTAAGATTGTTGCTATCTAAAGCTACAATGATTTTTTTAGATTTCATCTTTTATGTAAGAATCATCAAATCCATTTATTTTTTTATGCAAAATTTTACCAATTTTGAAATGTAATTTATAACTTTTACTTTTAAATAATTTTTCGTTTGTTTTTGGATTTCTTACCATTTTTTCTTTGTTAATTTTTCTACTAAGTGTACCAAATCCCCTAATCTCAATGTTATGACCATTCCGTAATGAGATGGACATTTTTTTTATAAAAATTTCAAAAAGGTCATCTATATCTTCTAAACTTAAGTTATTATGCTTTTTTTGTAACTTTTCTAGGATTTGTGATTTTAACATTAATCCTATTTTTTTAATACAGATCCTAAAATATCACCTAATGATGCTCCAGATGCACTAGATCCATATTTGCTAAGCGCTTCTTTTTCATCTCTAATTTCTAGTTCTTTTATTGAGAGGTTGATAGTTCTACTTTTAGTATCAACTGATATAATAATAGAGTCAACTTTTTCATTAAGTGCAAATCTATCAGTTTTGTTCTCATTTTTGTCATTTGACAAATTCGATTTTTTAATAAAACCAAAAATTTGGTTCTCACCATCTAATTGAATTTTTAGACCTTTATCATCTATACTAATTATCTCACCTGTTACTTTAGAGTTAATTGGATATTTTTCTATAAAATCTTGAACTGGATCATTATTCAAATGTTTAACACCTAAGCTTATTCTTTCTTTATCTGCATTTATATCAAGAATTTTTACCTTTACTTTTTCACCTTTTTTAAAATCTTTAATGATTTTTTCACACTCTTTTTCATCCCAACTTAAGTCTGAAATGTGAACCATGCCATCAATTTCATCAATTACTTTAACAAAAATTCCAAAATCAACAATATTTACAATTTCTGTTTCAAAAGTGTCATTAATATCAAATTTTTCTTTAAGTTTAGTCCATGGATTGTCCTTCATTTGCTTTAAGCTACAGTTTATTCTTTTTTTATCATCATCAATATCTAAAACTAATACTTCTATTTCATCATTCAAATTCACAATTTTAGATGGATGTGGAGGTTTTTTTAGCCAACTGAGTTCATTTAATGAAATAATCCCATCATATTTATTATTTATAATTACATGGACATTGTTATCATTCATACTATTAACTTTAGCTATTACCTTTTCATTTTTTTGAATGTTATCACCGATGTTATCCCATGGGTTTTCAGTTAATTGTTTAATTCCAAGACTTAATCTTGATAGTTCCTCATCAAATTTCAAAACTTTTATTTTTATTGTAGAGTTCAATTCAAGCACATCTGACGGATTGTTTATTTTTGTCCAAGAAATATCTGTAACATGGACTAGTCCATCTATACCGCCTAAATCTACGAATGCACCATAGTCTGTTATATTTTTAACTTTACCTTCAATAATAGAACCTTCTTTAATATTTTTAAGTAGTTCAGATCTTTGTTCCTTAAGCTCACTTTCAGTTATAGCTTTTCTTGAAACAACTATATTACCTCTATATTTGTCCATTTTTAGGATCATAAGCTCTAAAGGTTTATTTAATAACTCTTTTGTATCCTTGATAATTTGTCTAGTTTCAATTTGACTTCCTGGAAGAAAAGCAACAACACCATCTAAATCAACACTCATTCCTCCTTTAACTCTATTAAAAGGAACACCTGTAACTACTTTATTTTCATTAAAACTGTTTTGTAAATTGTGCCAAGCTTTTTGTTTAACTGCTTTTTCTCTTGAAAGTAGTGTTTCGCCATTGGCATTATCTACATTTTCTATAAATACTTCTGTTTCATCTCCAACTTGTACTTCAACTTTTTGTCCAGGTCTCGAAAATTCACTTAAAGGAATTCGACCTTCACTTTTTAGTCCAATATCAATTGTTACTATATCGTTTTCAATAGAAATTATTTTTCCTGTTGCAATGCTTTTTTCTTTTGCTGAAGATTTTTTTAATGAATTACTAACTAAGGTATCATATTCAGAATTTGAGATTTTATTTGCTGATTGTTGGTTCATTCTAAATTTTTTCTAATAATTTAGTTATTTGTTTAGTTGTATTTTCGAAAGTACCATTGTTATTTATTAAGTGTGCACCCTTAGGTATTACAAGTGGTGAATGTTTTCTTAATTTATCTTGTTTATCTCTCAATTTAATATCCTTCAAAATTTTTCGGTATATAGACTTTTCACCACTATCAATCAACTGTTTATATCTTCTTTTAGCCCTAATTTCAGGATTTACCTCTATATATAGTTTTAAATTCGCTTTTTTAAAAACTACAGAGCCAATATCTCTACCATCAATAACAAATCCTTGTTTTTTATTATTATTTTTCACAAAATTATATTGCAACTTATTTACAAAATTTCTTACACAATTATGGATAGCTATTTTTGATGCTAATTTACTTATATTTTGTTTTCTGATTTTTTTGCTATTTCTAAAAGAAATTTTATTTATTTTAACTAAATTTTTTTTAATTTGATTAATATCTTTAGTATCTATTTTATTGATTAAAAAAATCTGTGCAAGTCTTCTATAAAGTATTCCTGAATCTAAATGACTAAGTTTCCATCGCCTACTGATATATTTAGCTATTTTTTCTTTCCCAGAAGCTGCAGGCCCATCTATAGTTATAATAAATTTTTTCAAGAAATCTTACCTCCTAGGTTATTTAATTCATTCTTAAAAGTAGGAAAACTTGTATTAATAGATGTTTCGTCTTGAATATTTAAAGGACCAATTTTTGTACCCATTACACAAAAGGCCATTGCTATACGATGATCAAAATCAGTTTTTATTAAATTATTTTTTATTTGATAATTTTTAGAGGGATAGATAAATAAATCATCATTTTTAGATTTACAGTTTACCCCGCAATTTTGAAGGTTTTTTAAAATTAAATTTAATCTATCGCTTTCTTTTACTCTTAACTCTTTTAAACCACGAAACACACTTGGCGAATCAGCAAAAGATGCAGCAACTGCTAGAATTGGATATTCATCAATCATTAAATCAGCGAATTCAGGACCTAATTCACAACCATTTAAATTTGAACTTACAACTTCAATATCACAAATACTTTCATCATTATTTGTTCTATTATTAAACAATTTAATTTTTGCACCCATTTTTTTTAATGCCAATATTATCCCATTTCTAGTTGGGTTATTATTGATATTCTTGAGTGTTATATTTGAATTATTATTTATTAGAGCAGATACTATAAAAAATGCACTACTTGAAAGATCATTTGGTATATCAATGTTATTTGGAACTAGTTCTTTTTGTCCAAAAACTTTTATTATTTTTCTATTTTCTAATTTTTGTATTTCTATATTTGCCCCAAAGGATTCTAACATTATCTCAGTATGATCTCGTGTTGTTTTATTCTCAATTATATGAGTTTCTCCTTCAATATTTAAAGCAGCCAGTAATAATCCAGATTTGATTTGTGCAGATGGAATTGTTAAATTAATTTTAGCAGGTTTTAATTTACTACTTTCAATAGTAATTGGTAAGGATCCATTCGTTGAATAAATTTTTGCGTTCATTTCTGATAATGGATCAGTAATCCTTTTCATAGGTCTGCTAGATAGCGAATTATCTCCTGTTAAAACAGATTTAAATTTTTGAGATGATAATAAGCCTGTCAAAAGCCTAGCACTAGTTCCAGAGTTACCAAGATAGATTGCATTATTTGACTCTTTTAGAGAGTTTAATCCTCTTCCTCGGATTATTATTTTTTTTTTATGATCCTCAATATTAACTCCCATGGCCTTAAATGCGTTAAGCGTATGCAAAACATCATCAGATTTTAGAATATTATTCACTTCACATATGCCATTTGAAATGGAGGGTATTATTATTGATCTATGTGATATAGATTTGTCACCTGGTATACTAGGTACACCATTGATACCTTCTTTAATTATATCACTAATCATCTTAAAGTTGGAAATTTGAACCTAAATAGAATTTTTTAATTTTTTCATCTTTGACAGCTGATAATGGGTCACCCTCATAGAATATTGCTCCTTCGTTAACAATATAAACTTTATCAACTATTTTAAGAGTTTCCCTGACATTATGATCAGTAATTAATATTCCAATATTTTTTTGTTTCAATTTTTTAATAATTATTTTTATTTCTTCTATAGAAACTGGATCTATACCTGTTAATGGCTCATCAAGAAGCAAATATTTTGGATTTGTGGCAAGAGTTCTTGCAATTTCTAATCTACGCCTTTCACCTCCAGATAGCACAATTGACTTTGATTTTCTAACATGGTTGATATCAAATTCATTTAATAGATTTTGTAATAAAATATTTTGTTTGTTTTTATCTTTTTCTTTGATTTCTATTATTGATAAAAGATTATCTTCTACACTCATGCCTCTAAAAATAGATGCTTCCTGAGGTAAATAACTTATACCTAATTTTCCTCTTAAGTAGATAGGCAAAGTTGAAACATCTAACTTATCTAATACGATACTACCACTGTCTGGTTTAACTAGACCAACAATAATATAAAATGTCGTTGTTTTTCCAGCACCATTTGGTCCTAATAATCCGACGATTTGATTTCTTTTTATTGAAATACTAATATCTCTTACAACTTTCTTATTTCCATATGTTTTTGAAATTTTTTTAATTGATAGGCTATTGTCTAGTATATTAAATTTATTGTTCATAATTTTGAATTATTACTTTTACTTTACCTTGATTATTTGACTTAATTTTATATGAATTATTTGAAGTATCAAGACTTCCATAGTCGCCTGTTATTTTTTCCCCATCGCGAATTATTGTAACATTCTCAATCAATTCAATAATTGCACTATCATTATTAAAATTAATTTTTTTTGCATACATCTCAGTGTCAATATTTCTGACATAAGACATCTGTTCATCTAGAACATTTAAAAATGTTATATCTTTTTTATCTTCTTTATCTGAAAAATTACCATCAATAAATTGAGCCTTAATTGTTAAATCTTCATTGATTAATTTAGAATTCAGTCCTTGCAGAGAAAAATTACCATTTTTATTATTCACTTCTATAAAACCATCTGAAAACATTTTAACATCTTTAGTTATTAGTTCTGAGCCTTGCCCCTCTATTTTTATTTCTTCAATTTTAATTTTAAATTTCAAAACATTTCCATTACCTCTTATATTGAATATGCTTGAATAGAAATCTACATTACCATTTGCATAAAGTTCTGTAATATCATACAAATTTTTGTCAAAATTAATTCTTACATCGTCAGCACTTAAAGTAAAGTTATCTGATTCAATTTTTACATTTTTTTTTAATAAGTAAAATTTCTCATCTTGAAAAACTTCAATTCCATCTTCAGTTGTTATTTCTGTTTCTCCTGTTTCTCTTGCTTGTAAAGGTACAGACAAAATAAATAATATTAAAATTTTTATAATTAATTTCATCTTAAAACTATATAGGAGTTACCAAAGAAAATGATTCTATTACCATTATCATCTATATTAAAACCATCTGAGGAAATTGTCGCATTTTTAGCTTTAAAAAATGATTTAGTTTTACTTTGTGCAGTTTGTTTATTTCTATTAAATATAACATTTTCTGTCTGAATACTAAAATCATTTGATTTAAATCTTACATTTTCTTCTAATAGCACTTCATCTTTATTTAGAAAATTACCTTTACCAGCGGTTATATAAATCTTATTTGATTCATTATTTATTGCAAACTTTGGTTTAGAAATATCACTATCAGATATAGTATTTTCAGTTTCATTTATTTTAATAGCACTTAAATTAACTTGTTTGTAAATAACAACTATAAGAAATAAAAATGTTACTATCAAACCTAATAAGATTACTAATTTTCTATTTATATATAAAAAAAAATTCAAATTAACTCGTCAATCTTAACAAATCGTGTATGTGTACTATTCCTATAGGAATTTTTTTTTCACAAATAAATAAGCTTGTTATTTTCTTTGTGTTCATCAAATTAATTGCTTCTCCAACTAACATATTTTTGCTAGCTAAAGTTGGATTTTTTGTCATTATTTCTGAAGCTTTTTTTTCAAAAAATTTTGAATTTAATTTTCTTCTCAAATCACCATCTGTAATAATACCAACTACTTGTTTTTTCTTATTTACCACACCAATGCAACCAAAACTTTTTTGAGTCATAGTAAGTAAAGCTTTTGACATTTTTTCATCTATTTTTGCTAAAGGCATTTCTTTTCCTGAATGCATAACATCATTCAAGCTCTTTAGATCTTTGCCTAGATTACCACCTGGATGAAGGTTTTTAAATTGTGTACTTTTAAAACCTCTTAATTCTAATAACGATATTGCTATACAATCTCCAATTATTATGCACATCGAAGAAGAACTAGTAGGTGCTAAATTTAATGGACAAGCCTCAATCGGTTTTTTATATAAAATACCTACAGTAGAATTTTTATGTAATATACTTTTAGAATTACTAGTTATGCTTATAAGTTTGATATTGAATCTTTTAGTAAACTGAATAATATTATTAAGTTCAGATGTTTCACCTGAATTAGAGATTGCAATTACACAATCATCTTTTTTTATACTTCCTAAATCACCATGACTCGCTTCAGTAGCATGAACAAAATATGAAGGTGTCCCTGTTGAAGTAAGAGTTGCAGATATTTTATTACCAATGTGCGCACTTTTACCAACACCAGTAATGACAATTTTTCCTTTTGTATTATAAATTAAATTAACTGCCTTACAAAAATTCAAATTAAATGTAGACTTTAAATATTTTATGCTACTAAGTTCTCGTGCTAATGTTCTATTTGCACTATTTATTATTTTTTTATTAATTTTCATTAATGTTTAAATATATCTTGCTCTGACCATCCATTAATATCTAAATCAGTTCTATATGGAATAAATTCAAAGCAGGCCTTAGCTAGTTTAGTTCTTTTTTCTCTTAATAACATTGAGTCAAGCTTATCTTTAATCTTATGTAAATATAAAACATCGGTAGCTGCATATTTTTGTTGTTCTTTAGTTAATTCTCCACCCCAATCTGAAGATTGTTCTGTTTTTGAAATTGATTTTCCTAATAATTCACTACAAAGATCTTTGTATCCATGTTTATCAGTATAAGTTCTAACTAACTTTGACGCAATTTTAGTACAGTAAATATTTTTAATATTAACTTTAAAGTTGTGTTTGAATACAGCTACATCAAACCTTGCATAATGAAAAATTTTTTGAATTCTATTATTCTTAAGAATTTTAATTAAATTTAGAGGTTTTTCAGTAAATAAGTCAATTTTTACTAGATGACATATTCCATCACCATTAGAAATTTGGACTAAACATAATTTATCCCTTTTTGGATTCAAACCCATTGTTTCACTGTCCAATGCAATAATATTAGAAGATTTAAAACTAGATGGAAGATCTCCTTTATAGAAATTTATTTTCATTTTGATTTTATTGCCTGTTTAATTTATATTTTTTCTCTATATCACTTATTTAATTAAAGGTCATGAAATCAATAGTAATTTTCGGAGGCGCAGGTTTTGTAGGTAAACATTTAATAAGACGACTTACTAAAAATGGCCATAAAATCATTGTTCCATATCAAAGATCTGTACAAGAAGCTAAAATCCGACTTTTAGGTGTAACAGGACAGATAATTCCCTTTCGTTATTCTTCATTAGAAGACAAAAGGCTTAAATCTGTTTTAAATAATGCTGACATATGCATTAATTTGAAAACTACATATGATCAAAAGAAAGGCGATTTTAACAATACAATATATAAGTTTAATCAGAAACTTATTAGAATTTTAAAATCTAGTAAGGAATTAAAACAATTCATTCTTTTTTCTGGTCTTGGTGTAGATATTGATAAAAATTCAACACGAAGTATTGCAATACATAAATCTGAAAAGGAAGCTTTTAAACAACTAGATAATGTAATTATTATTAGGCCTGGTGTTATTATAGGTGGTGGCGATATTTTCATGAAAAGACTTTTGCCAATATTTAAAGCTTCATTTTTTGTCCCACTTTTTGGAGATGGTTCTACAAAATTCCAACCCGTATTTATTGACGATGTATCTCTAGCTGTTGATGAAATAATTAAGTCCAAGATTGAAGGGAAAAATATTTATGAACTTGCCGGCCCAAGGATTTATTCTTACAAAGAATTCTTTAATCATATTTCTGTTTTTTTAAACAAAACTAGGGTTTTAGTTCCTGTTCCTATGGCAGTAATGAAACCTATGATAAATATTGCTGAAAAAACTCCAATTTCGCCTCTTACGTCTGAACAGTTATTATTATTTGAAAATGATAATCTTGTCATAAATGTCGATAAATCGTTCCAGAATCTTGATATTAATCCACAGGATACACTACAAATACTTAAAAATATTGTTGTAAATTAAGGATTTTCTAATTTTTAGTACATAAGTGGTACTATTATTACAAAATTATTGTTTTCTTTTTCATCTTGAATGTGTATTTGGTTCGATCTAGATAAAAACAGTAAAC
Source organism: uncultured Alphaproteobacteria bacterium (assembly GCA_902575815.1). Taxonomy (GTDB): domain Bacteria; phylum Pseudomonadota; class Alphaproteobacteria; order HIMB59; genus CACPNW01. The sequence continues at coordinate 9,416 of CACGTA010000015.1, forward strand.
AAATGATAACTAAATGCTAAAATTTACAAAAATAAACAAGGAAAATCCTAGTAAAATATCTGCCAAAGAGAGGGTTAAATCATTTGATGAAATTTACGCTAAATATGCCTCACAAAAGGCAGAAGAACAAGCTTCTAGATGTTCTCAATGTGGTGTTCCTTTCTGCCAAGTTCATTGTCCTTTACACAATAATATTCCAGATTGGTTAAAGCTCACTGCTGAGGATAGAATGCAGGAGGCGTTTGAAATTTCCAGCTCTACAAATAACATGCCTGAAATTTGTGGTCGTATATGCCCCCAAGATCGATTGTGTGAAGGTAACTGTGTAATTGAACAATCTGGCCACGGTACTGTTACTATTGGATCGATAGAAAAATATATTACAGATAAAGCTTGGGAAGAAGGTTGGGTTAAAAATATACAACCAGTTGAAGAAAAAAATCAAAGTGTTGGAATTATTGGTTCCGGTCCTGCCGGATTAGCTGCAGCAGAAGAACTTCGTAAAAAAGGATTTCAAGTTACAATATATGATCGCTACGATAGACCAGGAGGTCTTTTAATTTATGGTATCCCAAATTTTAAACTAGAAAAAGATATTGTTATAAGAAGAACAAATCGACTTAAAGAAAGTGGAATTAAGTTTGAATTAAACTGCGATATTGGCAAAGACATTACTTTTGAAGATATTAAAATTAAGCATGACGCAGTTCTTATAGCAACCGGGGTTTACAAATTTAGAGAAATCAATCTAAATTCATCTAATTTTAATAATGTTGTACCAGCTTTAGATTTTCTAATAGCAAGTAACAAGACTGGTTTAAAAGATAAAGTTGAAGATTTCACAAATGGAAGATTAAACGCAAATGGAAAAAATGTAGTTGTCATTGGTGGCGGTGATACCGCTATGGATTGCGTTAGAACAGCTGTAAGACAAGGAGCAAAATCTGTTAAGTGTCTTTACAGACGTGATAAAACAAACATGCCTGGTTCGCAAAGAGAAGTTCAAAATGCAATAGAAGAGGGTGTCGATTTTCAATGGTTGACTTTACCAACTGAATATTCGGGAAACGGATCATTGAAAAATGTCAGAACCGTTTTAATGCAACTTGGAGAACCTGATGAGTCAGGTAGAAGGAAGCCAGAGCCAAAAGAAGGTACTGAAAAAGACCTAGATGTTGATTTAGCTATAGAAGCTTTGGGTTTTGAACCTGAAGATTTACCAAAGCTTTTTGATCATAACAACCTGATAGTTACAAGATGGGGTACATTAAAAATTAATTATAAAAATATGATGACATCAATTGATGGAGTATTTGCTGCTGGAGATATTGTTCGCGGTGCAAGTTTAGTTGTTTGGGGAATCAAAGATGGTCGTGATGCAGCAAAGAATATTAATGAATATTTAGAAAACAATTTTTTCGATCAAAATAATTCTAATAAGAAAGCAGTAAATGCCTAATCACTTTATTGAAAAGTATAAAAAGAATAAAAAATTCTTAGAAGAAAATCACGTTTATAATGAACAAGATGAACATTCATCATGCGGTGTCGGATTAATAGCATCTTTAGATGGATCTGAGACAAGAGAAATAGTCGAGTTAGGAGTTCAAGCTTTAAGAGTTTTGTATCACCGTGGAGCAGTTGATGCTGATGGTAAAACAGGTGATGGTGCAGGAATACAATTATCCATACCAAAGAATTTTTTTATTCAACAAATAGAAAGAACGGGTCACACTCCTAATGATTTACCTTTCGGAGTTGGCATGATTTTTTTACCACGTACAGATTTTGCCGCTCAAGAAAATGCTCGTACAATTGTTGAATCTGAAATAATTAAAGAAGGTTTGAAAATATATGGTTGGAGACACGTTCCAATTAATTCATCGATTATTGGTGATAAAGCAAAAGCAACAAGGCCTGAAATAGAACAAATACTAATTTGTAATGAAGATCTAGAAGATGAAAAGCAATTTGATAATAAACTTTATATAATTAGAAAAAGAATAGAAAAAGAAATTAGAAATCAAAATATTTCAGACTTTTATATTTGCTCACTATCTTGTCAGTCTATTGTTTATAAAGGTATGTTTTTAGCAGAACAGCTTTCCAATTTTTATCCAGACATCCAAAATGAGAACTTTATTTCTAGATATGCAGTTTACCATCAGCGTTATTCAACTAATACATTTCCTACATGGTCTTTAGCACAGCCTTTTAGAGTGATTGCGCATAATGGTGAAATAAATACACTTAAAGGTAATAAAAATTGGATGGCTGCTCATGAGCCAAGAATGGAACATAAAAATTTTGGCAATAATGTAGATGATTTAAAACCCATAATTGATGTTAAAGCGTCTGACTCTGCTGCATTAGATTCAACAATAGAGTTATTAGTCAAAGCTAATCGCTCTTTACCTATGGCTAAAATAATAACAATTCCAGAAGCTTGGTCCCATAGAAGAGATTTTCCAAAAAAAATAAAAGATTTATACGCTTATGGTGGAGCAGTTATGGAGCCATGGGATGGTCCAGCAGCAATATGTGGCGCGTACGGTGATTGGGCTATTGCTGGAATGGATAGAAATGGCCTTAGACCTATAAGATATACACTGACAAAGAATCTTCTTATTGCGGGTTCTGAAACTGGAATGGTTGATATTAAAGAAAACGAAATAGTAGAAAGAGGTAGGGTAGGACCAGGTCAATTAATAGCTGTCAATATTAAAGAGAAAAAATTTTTTAAAGATAATGAGATAAAAAAGTATTTGGCAGAAACTAAACCATTTGGTGATTGGACTAAAAAAATTACGTATATTGATAAACTTGTTCAATCTGTTGATGAGGAATTTAGAGATTTAGACTCTGGAGATCTACGAAAAAGAATGGCATGCTTTGCCTGGTCAGTAGAAGACATCGAATTAATACTTCATCCGATGATTGCTGAAAAAAAAGAAGCAACAGGATCGATGGGAGATGATACTCCGTTAGCTGTACTTTCAAATAAATATAGAGGACTCCATCACTTTTTTAGACAAAATTTTAGTCAAGTCACAAACCCACCAATTGATTCATTAAGAGAAAGAGTTGTTATGAGTCTTCGAACTAGAATTGGAAACTTAAGTAATATTCTTGATGAAGATGAAGATCAATGTGATCATTTGCAATTGAACTCTCCTGTTCTTTCAATCGAGCAATTCAAATCTATGCGTAGATATATGAAAGATACTGTCAAGATCATTGACACTACAATGGATAAAACCAATACTGAAAATAATTTTGAGACAGAAATTGCAAGAATTAACCTTGAAGCAGAACAAGCTGTTAGAGAGGGGTATGTTCATATAATTTTAAGTGACAAAGAAATGTCTAAAACAAGAATAGCTCTTCCTATGATATTAGTTACAAGTTCTGTTCATCATCATTTAATTAAACAAAATCTTCGAACTTTTATTTCCTTAAATGTTCAATCTGCAGAATGTTTAGATGTACAATATTTTGCGGTCCTTATTGGAGTAGGAGCAACAAGTGTCAATGCATATATGGCACAACAAGCTATAGCGGAAAGACATAAAAAGGGATTATTTAAAAATCTCTCATATGAAGAATGTGTAGAAAGATTCATTAATTCCATAAATAATGGTTTGCTTAAGACTATGAGTAAGATGGGAATATCAGTGATTAATTCATATCGAGGTGGTTGTAACTTTGAAGCAATTGGTCTTAGTAGAAATTTAATGAGCAAATATTTTCCTTCTATGAGTTCTAAAATATCTGGTATCGGTATCAGTGGTATTGAAAGAAGATCTAGATTAGCTCATGACAAGGCATATGAAGAAAGTGTTATTACACTACCAATTGGAGGAAACTATCGCTACAGGTTTGGTGGCGAAAAACATGCTTTTGAAGCAAGATCAATTCACATGCTTCAAACTGCAGTAACTTCTAATAATTATTCTTTATTTAAAAAATATTCTTCAATGATAGATGAAATGGATCCTATAAATATTCGTGATCTTTTAGATTTCAAAAAGAATAACGAAAATAGTAACTCTAACACAGTAGAACCTTCTCAAGAAATTAGAAAAAGGCTAGTTGCACCAGGAATATCACTTGGAGCCCTAAGTCCAGAAGCGCACGAAACTCTTTCTGTAGCAATGAATAGGATAGGAGCTAAATCTGATTCAGGTGAAGGTGGTGAAGATCCGATTAGATTTAAACCTAAGCCAAATGGAGATAACCCATCATCAAAAATTAAACAAATTGCTAGTGGACGATTTGGTGTAACAGCGGAGTATTTAAATAATTGTGAAGAAATTGAAATTAAGGTTGCACAGGGTGCAAAACCTGGTGAAGGTGGACAATTGCCAGGAGGAAAAGTTACAGAATTAATTGCTAAACTAAGACATTCAACTGAAGGTGTGACTCTTATTAGTCCTCCTCCTCATCATGATATTTATTCTATCGAAGATTTAGCTCAGCTTATTTACGATTTGAAACAAATTAATCCAAGAGCTAAAGTATGCGTTAAGTTAGTTGCTCAGTCAGGGATTGGTACAGTCGCAGCTGGTGTTGCAAAAGCAAAAGCTGATACGATACTCATATCAGGTCACAATGGTGGAACTGGAGCAAGTCCACAAACAAGTATTAAGTATGCAGGACTTCCTTGGGAACTTGGATTAAGTGAAGTACATCAAGTTCTATCTCTAAATAACTTAAGGGACAAAGTTGTTCTTAGAACTGACGGAGGTTTGAAAACAGGAAAAGATATTGTTATTGCGGCTATGCTTGGGGCAGAAGAATATGGAATTGGGACAGCAAGTTTAGTTGCTATGGGCTGTATCATGGTTAGACAATGTCATTCAAATACTTGCCCCGTTGGAGTTTGCTCTCAGGATGAAAAACTTAGAGAAAAATTTACAGGTACACCAGAAAAAGTAATTAACCTTTTTAGTTTTATTGCTGATGAAGTTAGAGAGATTTTAGGATCACTAGGCTTTTCTTCTCTTGATGAAGTAGTTGGAAGATCTGATCTTTTATATCAAGTCAGTAGAGGAAGTTCTGATCTTGATGATTTAGATTTAAATCCAATTATTCAAACCATTGATTCATCAGTTGGAGAATTTGACATAAAGAAAAATACAATTAATAAAGTTAGCGATAGCCTTGATATTAAAATCATAGAGGATGCTAAGTCTTTCTTTCAAACAGATCAAAAAATTGAACTAAACTATAATATCAGAAATACTGATAGAGCTATTGGAACAAGACTTGCATCAGAAATTACTACTACAAAAGGAATGAGTTCTCTTCCAGAGGATTTCTTTACAGTTAATTTTCATGGTTCTGCTGGGCAATCTTTTGGAGCATGGAGTGTCCAAGGAACTACTCTTAAAGTTTTTGGTGACGCTAACGATTATGTTGCAAAAGGATTATCAGGGGGTAAAATTGTTATTCAACCAAGCTCATCTTCACAACTAAAAACAAACAAAAATGTTATCATTGGGAATACTGTCCTATATGGAGCAACGCGTGGTAAACTTTTTGCAGCTGGAACTGCTGGTGATAGATTTGCTGTTAGAAACTCTGGCGCACATGCCGTTATAGAAGGATGTGGTGATAATGGATGTGAATATATGACTGGAGGAAGTGCAGTTATTCTTGGTGAAGTAGGAAATAATTTTGGAGCTGGAATGACTGGAGGTATGGCATTTGTGTACGATAAAGAAGGAACTCTACCACTTCGAATTAATCTTGACGATATTTTCTATCAACAACAAATGACAAATTATTGGGAAAAGATTTTATTTCAAAAAATTGAAGAACATATCAAAGAAACAAATTCACGGTACGCAAAAAATCTTCTCGAAAATTGGGAAAATGAGAAATTACTCTTCTGGCAGATTGTTCCAAAAGAAATGATCAATAAATTTGACCAACCTGTATTAATTCAAGAAGAAAAATCTGCTTAGCTTTTTATTATTGATTGAATAGTATCATTCATTATTTTTAAATCAAATGGATCGGATAATCGATGATCGCTATTTTTTAATAATTTTATTTGGATTTGATTACCTTTAATTTTTTTTACTATTTTTTCTGGAACATCTGGAGTGACAACATTATCTTTTAGTCCTTGTATTAAAATTAGGGGCTTATTCCATTTGAATTCTTTATTTAAAATTTTATTTTTTTTACCTTCAACAATGTATTTCTTTTTTATAAGATAACTAAATCCGTAGGAGGAATATTTAATAATTCCTTTTTTATTCATTTCTTGTTTTTTCTTTAAAGGGAGTTTTTTATAAAACCCATCGATATAATCAGGTGCTGCCGCTAGGCCAACTAATCCGGCAATTCTTTTTGGTCTTGCTTTGGCAGCTAAAAACATTAACCATCCACCCATACTGCTACCAACCAGAATTTGCGGTCCTTTTGCAATATTATCAATAATATCAATTAAGTCTTTCTTCCAATCTGAAATTGTAAAATCTTCGAATTTTCCATCGGATTTACCATGACCACGGCATTCAAAACGGATAAACCGCAATTTATTTTTTCGAGCAAATCTTTCTAAAGACAAAGCTTTTTGCCCACTCATATCTGAGTTAAGGCCATGGATAAAGATGATTCCAGGCCCCTTACCCTTTATAGATTTATAGCGAATTCTTTCTTTTTTCTTATTAATAAAGTAAGGCATCTTTGATACAAATACTTATATTTTAATAAAATGTCATCATTTAATGTCGCTCAAATTCTTCCCTCTTTAGATTCTGGTGGTGTCGAAAGAGGCACTATTGAAGTCGCAAATTATTTATCTGAATTAAATTTAAAAAATAATATTATTTCAAATGGAGGTCGTTTAATTAAGGAAATTGATAAAAATTATACTGATCATTTTCAATTACCAGTTAACTCAAAAAATTTTTTTATTTATCCATTAATTGCTTATCAATTAAAAAAATTAATTATTAATCAAAATATTAATGTTGTTCATGTGCGATCAAGAGCACCAGCATGGATTTTAAGTTTTATAAAAAATAGAAACTTTAAAACAATATCTACATTCCATAATGTCTATAGTGGTAATTCTTATTTTAAAAAAATCTATAATAAGCAATTATCCAAAGCTGATCAGATTGTTGCGATTTCAAATTACGTAAAAAATGAAATTAGTAAAAAATACAATTTGGATTCAAATAAAATTAAAGTGATCAATAGAGGAGTTGATGTTAAATATTTTGAAAAACCAATTTTAGATTCTCAAATAGAAAATATTATAAATAAGTATCAAATTGATACCTCAAAAAATATTATTCTATATCCTGCAAGACTAACAAACTGGAAAGGTCAGATTGAGTTTTTAGATATATTTAATAAGATGCAAAATGATAATTTTTTACTTTATTTTGCAGGTGATACAAAAAATCAATCTTACACAGAGAAATTACAAAATAAAATTCAAAGTTTTAACCTTAGTCATAAATGTAAGATTATAGGTAATCTACTTAGAGATGATTTGAAAACTTTATATTACTTATCATCAATTATTACTTCTTTTCCTTTACAAGCTGAGGGCTTTGGAAGAACTATAAGTGAAGCATTAATAATGAAAAAAAAGATACTTGCTTTTAACTATGGTGGTGTCAAAGATCAGCTTGTTAATTTAGATGATATATATAAAGTAGACCCTCATAAATATAATGAAATAGACATAAAACTTAAAAATATTATAAAATTAGATCACGAAAAATTTTCTAATATTTCTTTAAATAGTAAAGACTACATATCAAAAACATTTTCAAAAAAACAAATGGTAGAAAGTTACGTAGACTTATATGAACAGCAATCAATTTAACAAAATACTAGTTGTAAAGCATGGATCGCTCGGTGATATTGCATTTTCTATACTTGCCATGGCATCAATTAAGCAATTTTTTAGTAATGCCACTATTGACCTACTCACTGAAGAAAAATACGTAAATTTTTTAAGCAATTCAAATTATTTTAATTCGATTTTTAAAGATAATAGAAAAGGAATAATAGATTCACTAAAGGTAATATTAAAAATTTATCAAAATAAATATGATCTTATCATTGATTTACAGAATTCTAAAAGAACAAATAATTATTGGTCATTCTTAAAATTTATTTCAAAAGTAAAAGTTAACGGATCTCGTTCTAATTGTGATATTCAATATGTAATTCCTCCTCAAGGCACTGAATCTCCACAACAAGGTTTGTACAATCAACTAAAGTTATTAGGCATAAATGAAATTTATCAAAATGTAGATTGGCTTTCCAAAGATTTTACGGCAACTAATGAAGACAAAATAATCTTAATGATACCTGGTGTTTCTAAATCAGGTAAAGACAAGCAATGGTCACCTGATAAATTTGCAATACTTGCAAGTACTCTAGAAAAAAAAGGATATCATATTTGTGTTGTTGGGCAAAAATCAGATAAAGAAATAGTAGAAAAGATCAATAATGCATGTCAGAAGGTTATTGATTTAAGTGATAAATCACCTCCTGAAATCATCTACTCTGTTGCTAAGAAAAGTAATTTTATAATTAGCAATGATACTGGTCCAGGTCATATAGCAGCTCTAAGTAATTCACCCATTCTTTTTTTAGCCAAAGATAATGTTATATCAAAATCAAACTTGTCTGAATATAAAAATGCTTATACAATCTTGACTGATACAATGGACTCAATTTCAGTAAAACAAGTTCTAGATTTTTTACACGATAGTAAATTAATTAATAAATGAAATTAATTCTTTTTCTAAATTTTGGTTGTTAGAGAATAGTTTAGTATATTTTTTTTTCCACGGTGCATATTCTTCTGCAATCATGCCTGGAACATTATCTGAATCATAAATAACACAAAGTTTCGCTTCAGAAAGTGATGCAATATGTGTGCATCCACATTCAGGTGTAAGTACATATGTTGAAGAATTTATTATTGATGTCCAATTATCAA
>CACGTA010000016.1 GCA_902575815.1 uncultured Alphaproteobacteria bacterium
AGGATTGAATTTAGGCGAAAATGCTAAAAGTGCACTTATATCTAGATCTTTTGCAGAAATGACACGATACGCAAAAAAATTTAAAGCTGATAAAAATACATTATTTGGTTTATCTGGGCTTGGTGATCTCATTTTAACATGTAGCTCTGAAAATTCTCGTAATACGCAGTTTGGTATTAAATTAGCTTCTTCAAAATATGATAATTTTTTAGATCTTTTAAAATCGCAAGAAGTAACAGAAGGTTATTATACAGTCAAAGCAGTCTATAATATTTCACAAAAAAAAAATATTGATATGCCAATAATGGAGTCTGTATACAATATACTTTATAAGCAACATGATTTAAAAGAAGAAATCAGTAATTTACTGAGTAGACCAATAACAGAAGAAAAAATTTAATTCGATGACAAAAAAAACATTTTATAACTTAGATACAAGCTGGGTGAATAATACACAAATTAATTTAAGTGCAGTAGAGCGTCGAACATCTACTTTAATTAAAAGAAGAACTGTAAAAAAGGAATTTCAAGTTGCTTGGTTGTTAAAAGCTATTACTTTAATTGATCTTACTACACTAAGTGGCGACGACACTTTTGGAAAAGTTGAAAGACTCTGTAATAAAGGTCTTAATCCCATTGATGATTATATTCTTAAGGATTTAGGACTAGAAAATAATGCAGTAAGAGTAGGAGCTGTGTGTGTCTACCACCATCTAATAAAAGATTGTACAAAACTAATTCAAAACAAAATCCCAATTGCAGCAGTTTCTACTGGTTTTCCTGCAGGTTTATCATCTTACACGACTAGAAAAAAAGAAATTTCTGACTCAATTAAAGATGGTGCTGATGAAATCGATATTGTTATTAATAGAGGATACGTTCTCCAAAATAATTGGAAAAAATTATATGATGAGGTTCGTAGTTTTAAAGAAACTGCAGGTAAAACAAAAATTAAAGCTATTCTTGGTGTTGGTGATCTTGAGACTCTTCGAAATGTAGCTAAAGCATCTTTAATTTGTATGATGGCTGGTGCTGATTTTATTAAAACATCAACAGGAAAAGAAAGTATAAATGCTAATTTAAATAATAGTCTTGTAATGTTGAGAATGATTAGAGATTTTTATACAAAAACTGGAAAAAAGATTGGTTTTAAACCTGCAGGTGGAATATCAACGGCTAAATCTGTCTTAGAATTTTTAATATTGGTTGCTGAAGAATTAGGATTTGAATGGGTTAATCCTAAATTATTGCGAATTGGTGCTTCTAGTTTATTAATTGATATAGAAAGACAACTCCATCACTACACTAGTGGCAGGTATGCAAATCAAGAGAAACTTGCAATAGGATAATATGGATAAAGTTATTAAAAATTTTCAAAATATATCTTATGGTCCTGCACCAGAAGACAGTAAAGAAGTTAATAGTTGGATAAAAAATTTAAAAAATCCAAATAATCATTTTGTTAATGGTAAATTTGTAAAATCGTCTAGCCCAAAAAAATTAAATATAATTAATCCTTCCACAAATAAAAAAATTGCAACATTATCAGTCGCTTCAAAAAAAGATGTAAATACCGCAGTAAGTGCTGCTAAAAAAGCTCACATTAAATGGTCTAAATTATCATCTTTTGATCGATCAAAATATTTATATGCCCTAGCTCGTCTCATTCAAAAAAATTCAAGATTTATTTCTGTTTTAGAGACCATTGATAATGGTAAGCCTATAAGAGAAACAAGAGATATAGATATTCCACTTGTTGCAAGACATTTTTATTATCATGCTGGGTGGGCTGCGAGGAATACAAATAATTCTGATAATTCTATAGGTGTTGTTGGGCAAATTATACCATGGAACTTTCCCTTATTAATGTTAGCGTGGAAAATTGCCCCTGCAATTGCTCTTGGAAATACAGTAGTTTTAAAACCTGCAGAATATACTTCTTTAACAGCGCTTTATTTTGCTGAACTTTGTCAAAAAGCTAAAATTCCTCAAGGTGTGATTAATATTATTACGGGAGATGGCTCTACTGGTCAACATATAACATCACATAAAGATGTTAAAAAAATTGCTTTTACTGGGTCAACTGAAGTTGGCAAAAAAATAATTGAAACAAATACTAATCCAGATAAAAAAATGACAATGGAACTTGGAGGTAAATCTCCTTTTATTGTTTTTGAAGATGCTGATTTAGATAGTGCCGTAGAAGGTATTGTTGATGCAATTTGGTTCAATCAAGGCCAAGTATGTTGTGCAGGATCAAGGCTCTTAGTGCAAGAAAGTATTGAGAAAAAATTTATCCAAAAACTCAAAAAAAGAATGGAAAAACTTCGTGTTGGTGATCCATTAGATAAGTCTATTGATATTGGAGCTATTGTTGCATCTGTCCAACTTAAAAAAATTAATTCTTTAGTAAATAAAGCGCAAAAAGATGGAAATAAATTATGGCAACCTTCATGGTCATGTCCAACAAATGGTTTATTTTATCCTCCATCTTTATTTACAAACGTTACACCATCGTCTTTTATTGCTCAAGTTGAAATATTTGGACCAGTTTTAACAACGATGACATTTAGAACGCCTAGTGAAGCTGTATCCATTGCAAATAATACTCCATACGGACTTGCGGCAAGTATTTGGTCTGAAAATATTAACTTAGCTTTAGATATTGCTCCAAAAGTAAAAGCCGGAGTGATCTGGATAAATTCTACAAACTTATTTGATGCTGCGTGTGGTTTTGGAGGATACAAAGAAAGTGGTTTTGGAAGAGAAGGTGGTTCGGAGGGTATTAGAGCATATTCAAAATTACCACTTCCTCTTACTAAGTCAAAAAGAGGAAAAAAATCATCTAAATGTCAATCATCTAACTCTATCGATAGAACACCAAAATTATATATTGGTGGAAAACAAAAAAGACCTGATAGTGGTTATTCTTTTTCTTCTTATGATTCTCGTAATAATTTTATTTGTGATGTTCCAAACGCAAATCGTAAAGATGTCAGAGATACAGTTGAGGCTGCTTCAAAAGCAGTTAGCAAATCTTCTACTAATTTTAACAGAGCTCAAATTCTTTATTACTTAGCTGAAAATTTACAAGATCGAAAAAATACCTTTTCTAGTTTAATATCATCTCTAATTGGTATTTCACAAAAAGATGCCGAAAAAGAATTTGATCAATCAATTGAAAGATTATTTTACTTTGGAGCCATGGCTGATAAGTTTGAAGGTTCTATACATAATCCTCCTATAAGAGGTTTAACACTAGCTGTTAAAGAACCGATAGGCGTTGTTGCAAATATTTTAAATGATGATTATCCACTATTAAGTTTAATAACTACATTAGGAGCAAATTTTGCAGTAGGAAATGCTAGTATTATTGTTCCAGGTCAAAATACATCTCTTTTAGCAACAGAAATATATCAACTACTTGAAACTTCTGATGTTCCTGCTGGGTATATTAATATCCTTACAACTAAACAAAATAGTTTGAATAAAATCTTATCTGAACATGAAAATATTGATGGTATTTGGTTTTTTAGTGAAAATAATAATGAGCGTTTAAAAGTTATTCAAAGTACAACATCAAATTTGAAAAGAAGTTGGTGTCCACAATCAAAAAATCTTGATTGGTCTTCGAAAGAAGAATATTTCTTAGAAGAGTTTTTATATCAAAGTACACAAGTAAAAAATATTTGGATCCCATACGGAGAGTGATATACTAAAAATATGTTAATTAATGTCGATCCTATTTTAAGTCCTGATATATTAAAAACATTACGTGAAATGGGTCATGGTGATAGACTCGTTATATCTGATATTAATTATCCTGCTCATTCGAACCACAATAGAGTTCACCGATTAGACGGCCTTGATATGACAACTGTCATGAGAGCTGTTTTATCTGTTTTTCCATTGGATAGTTTCGTAGAGTCAGCTGTTCACCGTATGGAAGTCGATAATCAACCAGATGAAATTAATGATGCGAATAAAGAAGTAATTGATGCAATTAAAGATGTATCAGGAGATCATTGGAATATTGGTTCATACGAAAGACAAGAATTTTATAAGCAATCAAGATCAACCTATGCATATATTACTACAAGTGAAAGACGACCTTACTGTAATTTTATTTTAACAAAAGGTGTTATTAAACCAGATGGAACCGTTTGGATAATCGATAAATAATTATGTCGATTAGTATTCTTGGTATTTTTGTTGCTGACCTTGTTTTTTTTGGAGAAAAAATTCCAGTAGAGGGTGAAACTATTCTTGGTAAAAATTTTGTTATTGGCCCTGGTGGAAAAGGATCAAACCAAGCTGTAGCTGCAGCCAAAGCTGGTGCAAAAACTTTTTTTATTTCTAAGATTGGTGATGATCAATTTGGCTCGATGGCAACAGAAATTTACAAAAATTCTGGTGTTGATTATAGTAATGTAAATATTTCTAAAGATAATTCTACTGGTGCTGCAGGCATACTTGTAAATGAAGAAACTGGAGCCAATGCTATTAATGTTTTCCCGGGTGCAGCAGGTGCAATTACTATTGAAGATATAGATAAAGCAGAAGAGGCAATTAAAAATTCAAGTATATTTCTTACACAACTAGAGGCACCAAAGGATGTTGTTACCTATGCATTAAAAAAAGCACATAGTTTAAATGTAAAAACAATTTTAAATCCAGCTCCAGCTGCTGAAATAGATGAATCTTTATTTTATATGATTGATTATTTTACACCAAATGAAACGGAAGCTAGTTTTTATGTCGATCACGATGTTGAAACACACGAGGATGCTGAGAAAGCTGCTATGAAATTATTAGATAAAGGTATTAAAAATGTCGTTATTACCCTTGGAGAAAAAGGAGCTTTTTTTGCTAATAGTGAAAAAAAATTCTCTTTACCTATAGCTAATCTTTCAAATCCAGTAGTGGATACCACTGGCGCCGGCGATGCTTTTAATGCAGGTTTTGCTGCGGCACTTACCGAAGGTCAAAATATTAAAGATGCTCTTAAATTTGCCAGTGCAACAGCTGGTTTATCAACGACGAAAATTGGAACAGCAAATTCCATGCCTTCTAGAGAGGAAATTGATAAACTTCTATAATTATTGTATAATATAATTAATATGCAATTATTTTTAGAAAGACTGATCTATTTTTGGGCTGGGATAACAGCTATTGGTCTTTTAATAGCCGTAGCTTACTGGGCAATCGCAACTATAATTTACGTAGCCTTTATCTCTCTTTTTGTTGCTATAGCAGCTACTCTTTTCTATCATTTTTATTGGTCCAAAAGAGATAATTAATAGTCTATAAATACCAATAAGGTTATTTATCAGTGTCAAAATATATATTTTACGATTTAGAAACATCGGGAAGAGGTAAGAAAGAATATCCAACTGCTTTTGGTACTACTCCAAAATGGGAGCAGATAATGCAAATTGCTGCAATAGTTACTGACTCCAAGTTTAATCAAACAAATCAAAATATGAATGAGTTCTGCAGACCTCGAACATCAGTGATTTCTCAACCTGGTGCTTTAATAACAACGCTTAAAGGAATGAGAGAGGCACTTGATGCTCCTCAATCATCTTACGAATTAATGAAAAAAATTAATGAAACTTTTGATGAATGGAAAAAAGATGATCCAAGTTCTACTTTTATAGGCCACAACATAATAGAGTTTGATGAATCAGTTCTCGAATACAATTTGTTTAGTCATATGTTTTATCCTTATGTAACAAGAAAGAGTAGGGGCGATACATTAAATTTAGCGAGAGGTTTATATGCCATAAACCCATCAAGTATAAAAACACCTTTAACAGAAAGAGGTAATCCTAGTTTTAAATTAGAAAAAATTGCAGAGATGAACAACTTGCCTGTTGAATTTGCTCACGATGCATTTTCAGATGTTAAGACATCAATTGCTCTGACAAAATATATTAACGAAGCAGACACTACTAATTGGAATCAGCTTCAAATGACGATGAGTAAAGAGGATGCCGTTGCATATATAAATAAAAATAAAGGTTTTTGTTTTATGACAAGTTTTGGAGGAAGAATTAAACTTCAAGCATTGTCGATGGTATGTGAGTCTCAATATAATGGTTGGTATCACACAATTGATTTAGCTCATGATCCGACACCATTACTAGAAGCTAATTCTGAGGAATTTAAAAAACTGATCAAAAGAAAAAATAGATACGTTATTAGCAATCAGCACCCAATTATTCTGCCAGGTAAAATTGCTTCTAATTATGAGCCATACGATGAGATTGGTTCTGATGTATTAAATGAAAGAGCTAAAATAGTATTCAAAAATAAAGATTTAGCAGACAAGTTTAAACTTATGGAAATTGACAGGCGTATTGAAAAAGAAGATGAAAAATCTCAAGATAATGTATTTCCTGAAAGTGCAGCAAATGCTTTTCTTGATTTTAAACAATCAACAGAAATAGCAAAATTTCATGAACAAAATGACTGGAATGAAAAATATAAAATTGCTCTTTCAATAAAAGAGCCAAGAGCAAACTTTATTTTAAAAAGACTTATATTTGATGAAAGTCCAAAAACTTTATCAAAAGAAGATTTTAAAATGGTTCACCGAGAGTTACATGAAAGATTAGTTATTAATCAAGAAAGACCTTTTACAACGATACCAGAAGCAATGTCACAAACTGATACTGAGTTAGTTAAAATGGAAGAAAGCGATGGTGAAAATAAAGCTCAAAAAATGCAAATTTTAAAAGATTACAATGTCTATTTAAATTTTATGGAGAAATATTTTTCTAATAAAAATGCTGAACCTCTTCCAAGTGGTAAGGAACTGAGCAAAATAATCTTTGGTTAATGTTTGAGCTTCAATATTTTATCATTGGCATTGTCCAAGGCTTTACTGAATTTTTGCCAATTAGTTCTTCTGGGCATTTAGTTCTTTTATCAGAATTAACGAGTTGGCAAGATCAAGGTCTTTTTACTGATGTTGCTGTTCATGTTGGAACATTATTAGCGGTTATAATTTATTTAAGATCTCATATAACATCATTAATTAAGAGTTTTTTCTCTTTCCAGCGTACTCAAAATGATAATTTAATTAAAATTATTATTGCAACAATACCTGCAATTATAGTGGGATTTTTTATTTTTGATTTTGTTCAATTATATTTTAGAGATATCAAAGTTGTAGCAGTGACAAGTGTTGTTTTTGCTGCTCTATTATTTATAGCAGATCATTTTAAGATGAAATTATCTTCCTGGGAGAATATGAGTTATGTGCAGGCCTTTATAATAGGTATGTTTCAAGTTTTAGCTTTTATACCTGGGGCAAGTAGAGCAGGTGTTACAATTACTGGAGCGCGTTTTTTAGGATTTGATAGATCATCTGCAGCAATTTTTTCTATGCTTTTATCTATTCCCATTATTTTAGCGTCTTTAATTTTAACAAGTTTAGACTTTATAAGTAGTCCTGAGATTAATATTAATTTATACCAATCTTTATTTGCAGCAATCGTTGCATGTATTACTGCTCTAGTATCAATTAACATCATGATGCGAATAATTCAAAGTTCAACCTTTAATATATTTATTATTTATAGAGTTTTATTAGGATTTATCTTATTGTATTTTTATGCATAAAATATCTGGTGTCTTTAGTGCTGCACTAACACCTGTCAAAAATGATCTATCGATTAACAAAGATTTATATCTTCGTCATTGCCAATATTTAATGAGACAAGGACATGACGGCCTTGCAATATTTGGTACTACTGGAGAAGCTAATAGTTTCTCAGTTCAAGAAAAAAAAGATCATCTAGATTTTTTAGTATCAAATCGTATCGATCCTAATATTCTTATGCCTGGAACAGGATCTTCATCCTTGAATGATGCAATTGATATGACTAAACATGCTGCCAGTCACAAAGTCAGAGCTGTTCTTTTACTTCCTCCCTTTTATTATAAGAATGTTACAAATGAAGGTGTCATAAATTATTATCGCAATATTATTGAAAGAGTAGGTGAGAGTGATCTACAATATGTTTTATATCATATCCCTCAAAATTCTTACGTATCAATTGATTTTAAGATGATTGAAATTTTATTAAAACTTTATCCAAATAACGTTGTGGGATTAAAGGACTCAAGCGGGGATAGCGATAGAATGATGAAAGTTATAAAATATTTTAATGATTTTGCCGTATTTTGTGGTCATGATAGTTTAGCATTAAATATATGTAAGCGAGGAGGAGCAGGAGCAATTACAGCTGGTACTAATGTATGTGGCAAATTACTGAGCTTTATATTAAATAATCATAAAAATGAGAGTAGCATTAAAAATTTTTCTGATTTACAAAATCTACTGCAGCAAATTCGTCAAGTTATTACTTCGCATGAACCAATAAGTTTAATGAAAGCATATTTTTCAATTGTTGATAATATTCCTGATTGGAATATTGTTTTACCTCCACTTAAAAAAATTGAAGAGCCTGCAAATCAAAAATTAGTATTAATATTAAAAGAATTAATAAAAAAAATTGACCCGCTAATAGCGAATACGTGAATTAAAATATTTTTTAGCTTGATTAGCAATTAAATTTTGAACAGGTTTTAAGAAGACAGCAAAACCAATACAATCAGTAAAGAAACCAGGAGTAATCAATAATAACCCTGATACTAATAAAAAAATACCTCCTTTGATTTCTTCGGTGGGCATTACACCTTGTGATAAGTTGCGTTGTGCATCAAATAACAATTTGATCCCTTGTCTTCGCACAAGAAATATTCCTACTAAAGCAGTGGTTAGTATAATTGCGATAGTATTTAAGATTCCAATATTGGAACCAATTGTTATAAAAATACTTATTTCTATTATTGGAATAATAATAAACGCTAGAAAAATCACTAACGTACTATACCAGTTTTTTCACCCTGAATGTTTTTTTCTATTTTATTCTCAAATTCTCTCAATCTTTTGTATACACTTGCTAATTCTATTATTGTTGGCCATGCTCTAAATAAGTATTGTAAAGAACCTTCTACTCTTCCAAATGCTCTAATTATTTGTTGCATAACACCAAGTGTCATAACTCCCGCAACAATTGCCGGTGCTAAGAAAACATAGGCTGCAAGGACGTTAGCCTGTAAATATGCTAATCTACCAATGCTGAAATAGAGATAATAAAGATAACTCTTAAAATGAATTTGTCTAACACCCTGAAAAAGCTCATCCAACGATTTTGGTCTAATACTTCCATCATCTTCAGCAATAACTAATATTTTTCTGTAGGCAGCTTCTTTTTTTTGAAGATCATATTCAATTCCAACAAGTCGTAATAGCCATGCTAAAACAATCATCAAAACTGTTCCTCCAACTGCCCAAATGAAAGCTCCAGATACTAATCCATATTGCCAATCACCAAACCATAAAATTGGAATACCAACAGATAGTGTCATTAAGAGTGGGAAAAATTCTACAAGAACTAAAACGGATTCAATCAAACTTGTTCCAAGCCCTTCCATAATTCTACTGAATTTAATAGTATCTTCCTGAACCCTTTGACTTGCTCCTTCGATGGTTCTTGCTTGGTCATACACACTGTGGTACCACTCAACCATTGCAGTTCTCCATCTAAAAAGAAAATGTGAAGTAAGAAAAGATATTGCCAATCCTAGTGCAATTGAAATTGCAGCAAGTTGAGCAAAGCTTAATAGACCTCCCATATATTCCTGCATAGTTATAGCGTTAGGTGTTCCAAGAGCTTTTTGGATCATATCATAAAATTCACCAAACCATTCATTGATGAGAACATCAATTTGTACTTGTACCCATATTGAAGTTAATATCACTGCAGAACCAATATAAGCCCAGGCATACCATTTTGGGTCAGTGAAAAATTTAAACATTGAATATATATAGACCGAATTATTATTTAAAAAAGAAGCTGTAAGTATTAATTATTTCTTCTTTTGACGCTTTTTATTTCTTCTGTATTTTGAGCCTCTTTTGCGTCTGCCTCTATGTTTTTTTGGATATCCCATAATGTAGATACGGTATACAAAAATAAAAAATTAAGTCAAAGACTAATAATGCCAATCTTTAGCTTCATTAAATAAAAAATCCCTAAAAACTTCAAGTCTTCTATCATTTTTAAAAGATTCAGAATAAACAAAGTATGTTTGATATGATGGACCTTCTAAGTTTGGTAGAACGCGTACAAGCTGAGGTTTGTCTGCAACCATGTAATCAGGTAAAGATGCTAAACCCCCACCTTTTTCAATTGCAAGTGACATCGCGTAAATACTATTTACTCTAAATTTAGGTCGTCTTTTTGTTCCTTCTTTTCCAATTTTTAATATCCAATCAATATTTGAAACAGGAGAAGGTAATCCAGCTCCAAAGCAAATTAAATCATGTTTATCTAGATCATTTACATTTCTTGGTATTCCACTTTTCTGTAAATAATCTGTAGAACCATAAATATGGTTATGGAAATTAACAAATTTTTTAAAAATTAAATTTGCTTGAGTCGGTTTTTTTACTCGAACTGCAACATCAGCAACTCTTGCAGATAAATCAACTTCTTCGTCACTCATAACTAAACTTACATCTATCTCTGGATATTGATTAGAAAATTTGGTTATTCTTGGTGTGAGCCATGCTGATCCAAAACCAACAGTTGTGCTTACGGTTAATTTACCTACTGGTTTAGTTTTTTTATCTAATAATTTTTTTTCAAAATCTGAAATTGAGAAATTAATTTGATTTACTGTATTAAATAAATTTTCACCTTGCTCAGTTAACCTTACACCTTTTTGATGTCTTATAAATAAAGGTGTCTTTAAATCGTATTCTAGATCTTGTATTTGTCTACTAAGCGCGGATTGACTGATATTTAGTTTAGCACTTGCCTTAGAAATACTTCTTGAGATTGCAATTTCGTAAAATGATTTTAATTTATCCCAGTCCATTATCTTAAGGAATTTATAATTTTACTATAGTTATTTTGATTTTGAGATAATAGATAAGATCCTACTGCTAACACATTAGCTCCATTATCTTTACATATTTTTGCATTTTCATTATTTACTCCACCATCAACAGCTATCTCATAGTTATAATTATTATTTTTTCTAATTTCATCTAAATCTTTAATTTTTTGCACTTGCTCATGCATAAATTTTTGACCGCCAAAACCAGGTGTGACTGTCATAACTATTATTTGTTGCACTTTACTAAATAAATGATCAATATCTGCAACATTTACATTAGGGTGTATGGCAATTCCTGCTTTAATTTCAGCATCACTTATCATTTTAATAATTTCTTCTGGGTTATCATCAGCCTCAGGATGAAAAGTAATGATATTTGAGCCTGCTTCTACAAAATTATTAATATATTGCTTTACTGGTTTAATCATAAGATGCACATCTAAAATTTTAGAGGTAACCTTTCTTAATGATTTAACTATATTTGGTCCAAAAGTAATATTGGGGACATAGTGACCATCCATGATGTCTATATGAATATAATCAGCGCCATTCTTATCTAAATGTATAACTTCTTCTTCTAATTTGAGTAAATCAGCTGATAATATAGATGGTGAAATTTTTATCATTTAAAAATAGATATATAATATATAAATAAACATTCATAATGAATTCTATTGTTCAAAAACCCTGGGGATACTATGAGATTTTAAAATCTGGAAAAAGATTTCTTGTCAAAAAACTTTTTATTAAACCAGGTGGAATGTTGTCTTTACAAAATCATGAGCATCGGTCAGAACATTGGCTCGTTGCAGAAGGTGAAGTTGAGGTTACTTTAGATAGAAAAACTATAAATCTTGTAGAAAATGAAAATATTTTTATTCCTAAAGGCGCCTTTCATAGAATTGCTAACAAAGGTCCTAAAGATTTGATAATCATCGAAATGTGGTATGGAGAAATTCTCGATGAAAATGATATAATAAGATATGATAAGAATTATAATATAATCTAATGTTAATTAATACTCCAATCTCCTTAGGCGAATTAGTAGATAAAATATCTATTTTAATGATTAAAAAGAAAAACATCTCTGATTCAATAAAACTTCAACATGTAAATAAAGAATTAGAATTTCTTCAGAAAACATTAAAGAAATATATTTCTGAAGACAAAATAAATGAATTTCTTCTAGCGCTAGTAAATATAAATTCTAAATTGTGGGATATAGAAGATGATATTAGGGAGTGTGAAAGAAAAAGATTATTTGATCAAACATTTATTGATCTAGCTAGAAGTGTCTATTTTACCAATGATGAAAGAGCAAAAGTAAAAAATGATATAAATAAAACCTTTGGCTCTGAATTAGTAGAGGTAAAATCTTATGAGGAATATTAATTAATAAATTCTTGAAACGCTTTTTGAAACAAGAGATACTAATTTTTCTTTGTAAATATTATCTTTAAATATATCAACTGAGTCTATAGCTACATTTGAGAAATGATTTGCTCTTGTAAGAGTATCTTCAATACATTGATATTTATTAATTATTTCTAATGCTATTTCAAAATCACCATCATTTTGATTGAGATCAGATATTGTTCTTTCCCAAAACTTTTTTTCTTTATCATTTGATCTTCCATATGCTAATATTATTGGAAGAGTAATCTTACCTTCTTTAAAATCATCTCCAGTATTTTTTCCTAATATTTTTTTGTTTGAAGAATAATCAATAGCATCGTCAATTAATTGAAAAGTCATGCCAAAGTTTGTTCCAAATGATTTTAATGCATTAACCTCGGCTTCTGTTCCAAGACCACTAATTGATCCAACTTGACATGCTGCACTAAATAAAGAGGCGGTCTTTGCATTTACAACTTCAAAATAAATATTTTCATTTATTTCTAAATTTTTATCATTGGCAAGTTCTAAAACCTCTCCTTCAGAAATTACAACACTAGTATCAGCTAATATCTTTAACGTTTCAGTATTGCCATATTTTGTCATTAATTGAAAAGCTCTGCTGAATAAAAAATCACCAACTAATACACTTGTTTTATTTTTCCATTTCTCATTTGCTGTTGGCTTTCCTCTTCTTTGTTTACTTTCATCTATTACATCATCATGTAATAGTGTTGCTGTGTGAATAAATTCCACTGCTGCAGATAGACCGATATGATTCATTTTATTTCTAATTTCACTAGTTTCATTTCTTGTCATATGAAAACTTGAAACAGTTAAAAGGGGTCGTAGTCTTTTTCCACCTGATAAGATAAGATATTTTCCAACTTCATGAACTAGAGGAACATTACTATCTAATTTATCAAGAATTATGGTATTTACAGATATTAGATCTTCTTTGCATAGTTCTGTTAATTCTATGATTTCATCTTCAAATGAAAAATCTTTTTTTCTAAGTAGAAGTACATTATCCATATTGATTAACTATTAGAATATTATGTTAATTCATTAACTTAATTGACGCACTTAAACTCAAATTACCAAAATTACAAACAAATGCTACATAACGCTTTAAGAAAAGATTAACATTTGTTATTAGATATTATGTTTAAAAGGATATTTTCGAAGAATACTTCTATACCTGTTTTACGTTTATCTGGCATTATATCATCACAGTCAGGCTTAACAGGCTCTGGTTTAGCAATAAATAATTTAGAAAAATTAATTGATAAGTTATTTGCTGATAAAAAATCTCCCGTTGTATGTTTGATCATTAATTCACCTGGAGGCTCTCCTACACAGTCCTCTTTAATTGCAAAAAGGATCATTGATTTAGCAAAGGAAAAAAATAAAAAAGTTTTAGCATTTGTTGAAGATGTTGCAGCTTCTGGTGGGTATTGGTTAGCATGTGCTGCCGATGAGATATATATTGATCAAAACTCTGTTATTGGATCCATTGGTGTTATTTCACCAGGTTTTGGTTTTGTAGATCTTTTAAAAAAAGTTGGAATTGAAAGAAGAGTTTATACATCTGGAAAAAGTAAAAGTTTTCTTGACCCTTTCAAAGAAGAAAAACAAGAAGACATTGATAGATTAAAAAATATTCAAGAACAAATTCATGATAATTTTATAAGTTATGTAAAAGATAGACGAGGTTCAAAGCTTGATCAGAGTAAATTAGACGATATCTTTTCTGGTTTATTTTGGGTCGGTAACAAAGCTATCGATTTAGGTTTAGCAGATGGTATTGGTGCATTAAAACCAATTTTAGAAGAAAAGTTTGGAAAAAAAATTAAAATAAAAATGATCAGTCAAAAAAAATCATTTTTACAACGTAGGTTTTCTTCTTCAATATTTAACTCTGATGAAATTTTAAATAAAATTGAAGAACGAATTATGTTTTCTAGGTTTGGTTTGTAATGAAATTTCTAGTTTTAGTTGTAATTTTAGCCTCTATTTTATTATTTTTAAGGTTTAAGAAAAAAAAACAAGACAAATTCACTAATAATAAAGTAAATAATGACTCAGTAATCGATTTAGAGAAAGATCCAAGAACGAAAGAATATAAACCAAAAGATTAAGAGTTATATGACTGCAAAAACAATGGAAGAGTTAGTTTCTCTTTGCAAAAGAAGAGGTTTTTTATTTCAATCAAATGACATCTATGGCGGTATCAAAGGTTTATATGATTATGGACCAATGGGAGTCGAGTTAAAAAATAATCTTAAACAAGCTTGGTGGAAATCAATGGTTTATGAGCGAGATGACACTGAGGGATTGGATGCAAGTATTTTAAGTGCGCCAGTTGTATTAAAACATTCCGGTCATGAAGATACTTTCTCAGATCCACTTGTAGACTGTAAGATTTGTAAAGCTAGATTTAGAGCAGATCAGTTAGAAAATAGTGAATGCCCAAGAGGAGGACTATTGCCTGATTGTAAAGTTAAAGATTTGACTGAACCAAGACCCTTTAATTTAATGTTTAAAACTGCAATTGGGCCAGTAGATGATGGTTCGTCATTCGCATATTTAAGACCAGAAACGTGTCAGCAAATTTTTACTAATTTTAAAAATATATTAGATTCAACTTCTAGAACTGTTCCTTTTGGTATCGCACAAATGGGAAAAGCATTTAGGAATGAAATAACACCTCGTAATTTTATTTTTAGAGTTAGAGAATTTGAACAAATGGAATTAGAGTTTTTTGTTAAACCAGGTACTGATGATGAATGGCATGAATATTGGATAAATAAGAGAATAGAATGGTGGGTTAATCAAGGCATAAAAAAAGAAAATTTAAAAAAAATTGAAGTAGAAAAAAATGAACTAGCTCACTACTCAAAAAGAACCGTTGATATCAATTATGTGTTTCCTCACGGTGAAGAGGAACTGGAAGGGGTAGCCAATAGAACTGACTTTGATTTAGGTTCTCATACTAAAAATCAAAACGATTTTAAAATTACATCAGAAGTTATGAAAAACTCCTCTTCAACTACAAAACTAGCTGTTCAAGATTTAGAAGAAAAAAAATGGTATATTCCTTACGTAATTGAGCCATCAGCTGGTGTTGATAGAGGAGTTCTTGCTTTGTTAAATGAAGCTTATCGTGAAGAAAATGTAGATAAAGATAATAAAAGAATTCTTTTATCTCTAAAACCTCATCTTTCACCTATTAAAGCTGCAGTTATTCCTCTCAAAAAGAATAATGAAGAATTAGTTAATTTATCTAAAGAAATAAAATCTAATCTACAGAAATTGGGATTGGGGAGAGTTGTTTTAGAAAATTCAGGAAACATTGGTAAGAATTATAGAAGACATGATGAAATAGGAACACCAATTTGTTTAACTGTAGATTTTGAAACTCTAGAAGATAAGAGTGTTACTGTTAGGGATAGAGATACTATGAAACAGGAAAGAGTTTCTATCGAAAATTTATCTGAATATTACAAAAAATATTTTAATTAATAAAATTGTATGAAAAAAGTTAGTGATATTCATGCAATAAAAATTATATTTTTTATAACTGCTTGTTATGTAGGTTTATGGGCTATTAGGATACCTACCATAAAGGATCAACTTCAAACTGATTATGTTGGTGTTGGATATATTATGTTATCATTTGCAATTGGTTCAATTGTTGCAATGATTTTTGCAAATGCTCTTATTCTGAAAACTTCTACAAAATCTATTTTAACATTTACCTTAATTGCCGAAGGTTGTTTGTGGTTGCCAGTACCTTTCATTCAAGAGTTATGGCTTTTTATGGTTTTCTCATTTGTTTTTGGTATGAGTTATGGTGCATTCGAAATAGCATGCAATGTTTATGCATCAAATTTAGAAGTTAGAGAAAAAAAATCAATGATGTCAGGGTTTCATGCATTTTGGAGTCTTGGAGTTTTATTTGGATCTCTAATTACAAGCTTTTTACTAGAGTGGAATTATTCTTTTATTTTTAATATACTTTTGTATGTCATCATTCTTCTTCCTTTGAGTTTGTATTTTGTACTTTGTTTAGAGTCACAAGTAGAAACAAAATCAGAAGACTCCAGTAAAAAAAATATATTTTTTATTTGGCCCTTACTGATTTTTTTATTAGCATTAATTGCAATGGCAAATGCTCTAACGGAAGGAAGTGTTGATGCATGGGGAGCTCTCTATATGAGAGATTTTATTCAAGTTGATGGTTTCTATATCGGCTTAGCAACTCTAAGTTTTAATATTTTTATGGTTATCGGAAGATTTAGTGGTGATTGGGTAAGAGATAAAATCGGAGTTTTTCTTTTGATTTTCTTTTTATTTTTATCGACGATTATAAGTTTAATAATTTTATCTAATTTCAACAGTATTTATGCAGCTATTATTGGTTTTGCATTATTAGGTATCGGAGCATCTTCAATTGTTCCTATCGCATATAGTTTAGCTGGAAAAATTGAGGGAATTGACAGTGGAGTAGGGATTACAATAATTTCAATTGCAGTTTACGGAACATTTATAGGGGCTCCAGCTTCATTAGGATTTATAGCAAATAACTATGGAATTAATAACATATTTGTTCCAATGTTAATAATTTTTATGATTTTAATAATTCCAGTAAGCTTTTATAGAAAAAAATTTTCAGTTTAAAAAATCAAAAGATAATGAATCATTAATTACTAAATTTTGATTTTTATTTTTTATTTCATTAACAAAATTAATGTTTAATGCTGCAAAAATATTTGAATTTGCTTTTGATACAATTGTACCTATTTTTTTATTATCAACTATCAACTCATCTCCCTCTAGCACATCTCCACTTTTAATTTTTAAAGCGTAAAGTTTTTTCTTGAGTAATCCACGGTATTTCATCCTTGCAGTAATTTCTTGACCCACATAGCATCCTTTATCCCAATCAATAGCATTTAAATTATCAAAATTATTTTCTAATAATAAAGATTTATTTTCTAAAATATCAAATGGTGAATAGGGCGTTGTATAATTAATTAAAATTTCATGATATTCTGTTTCATTAATTTCTTTCAATCTATCATTTTCAATTAAAATTTTTTTATT
>CACGTA010000017.1 GCA_902575815.1 uncultured Alphaproteobacteria bacterium
AAAAAGAACTTAAGAAAATTAAAAAATAATAATGTCTACTAGGTCTTTAAGAAATAGACTTGCTGATACAACAAATATTTGGCCCGGTTTTGTCGATGTTCTAGCTACTCTTTTAATAGTAATCATATTTGTGCTAATGGTTTTTACTGTTTCGCAAATATATCTGAGTGATGCTATATCTGGCCGAGATAAGGCGCTTCAAGATTTAAGAATACAAATAAATGAATTATCTAAAATACTTGTTATTGAAACTAAAGATAAAGAAGAAGCTCTTTCAACTCTTTCTGAAACTGAGAAAAAACTTGAAGATACAGAATTAAATTTACAAAGTGAGCAATTATTAAGTGAGCAATTACAAACTGAAGTTGCAAAAAAACGATCAGAAATATTTGTTCAGGAACAAAATATAATTGCTTTATCCGAGCAAATTAGTAGTCTTTTAAAAGAACTGAGAATAGTTGCAAATGCATTAGAAACTTATGAAGGACAAGAAATTACTTTACTTGAAACCAAGGGGCTCGGGGAACGAATTAATAAAGCACTTGCAACAAGAATTGATCAACTAAAAATACTTAATCAAGAATTAGATAATGCTAATTTTAAACTACTTGAAAGTGAAAAATCTCTCAAATCTACAATAGCAGAATTAAATGAGAAGAATGAAAATTTAATGGCCATTAACGAAAGTCTGGGTTTAGAGGAAGGAGGAATTGAAGAGCAGTTACTTGCAATTAAAAATAAAAATGAAAAGCTTCTAAGCTTAAATGATGAATTAGAAAAGACTAACATTGAACTATCATTGAGAGATGAAGAACTACAAAGTCAAATATCTCAATATCAAGAACTTATGAATGATCTTTTAGAGATTAATGATAGTCTAGGTTTAAAAGATGCATCACTTAATGAACAACTTGATGCAATTAGGTTTAAAAATGAAGAATTAGCAAGATTAAATAAAGATTTAATTCAGAAAGATAGCACAATTTTTAATTTGCGAGGAAAAATATCTGAACTAAATAATGTTCTTTCTTTGTCAGAAGATAAACAAAAACAACAACTAGAAAAACTTGAGTTACTTCAAAGTCAAATTATTTCATTAGAACAAGAAAATCAAACACAAAAAGAAACATCACTTGAAGATATTAAAAATATGGAAATACAAGCTTCAAAAACATTAGAACAGGTAGAAATTCTTTCTAATCAAATTGATACCTTGCAAAAAGAAATAGCTTTACTTAATGATGCTTTAGAAGCTAGTGAAAGCCAGGCTTTGATTAAAGATTTAGAAATAGAGGTGCTAGGTGAAAAGTTAAACAAAGCCCTTACATCGAAAGTATTTGAGCTCCAAAAATATAGATCTGAGTTTTTCGGAAAATTACAATCTATTTTAGGTGATAGAAAAGACATTAAAATTGTAGGAGATAGATTTATTTTTGAATCAGAGCTATTATTTGATTCTGCTTCAGCAGATTTACAACTATCTGGCAAAGAAAAATTAAGTGAAATTGGCCTTACTTTAAAAGAGACTACTAATGATATTCCTTCAGATATTGACTGGATTATCATGGTAGAAGGACACACTGATAAAAAACCTATACAAACAATTAGATATCCTTCTAACTGGGAATTATCTTCAGCTAGAGCTAATACAGTTTTAAAACTTCTTCTTGATCTTGGTTTTCCACCAAATAGATTAGCATCTGCAGGATATGGAGAGTTTTATCCTATCAGTAATGGAGAAACTGAGAGCGATCTACAGCAGAATAGAAGGATTGAATTAAAACTCACTTCACGTTAATTTGCCTTAAATTTAACATAAACTGATCATAAAAATTAAATATGAGATTTTTAATTTTATTTGTCTTAAGTTTCTTTAGCTCATATTCTGTATTTGCTGCATGTAGTGATCAACCAGCAAATGAGGTGGATTGGACTAATTGTAATTTTGTAGAAAATCTCGATCTTTCTGGTACTGGTTTGGCAAATTCTCAAATGTCTGGAGTTAATTTATCTTTATCTAATTTTGAAAAATCTCAACTTAATAATTCAAATTTATCTATTGGTAATTTTATCTTCTCAAATTTCAGTAATTCAAATTTATATGCTTCAAATTTACAGGGAGCTAATTGTAATAATGCTAACTTTGATAACGCAAACCTTGCAAAAGTAAACTTTGAGGGATCTAATCTCTTTGGAGCGACTTTTAAAGGTGCAAATTTATATGAAGCAAATCTACTTGGCGCTAATATTTCAGGTGCAATTTTTGATGAAGCAAATTTGTCAAATGCTATATGGATAGATGGTAAAAAATGTGCTCTTGGTTCTATAGGCAGTTGCCAATAATTTTTTTATTTCTTTTTATTGCCAGTTGCAAAATGTCAGACGTATCTGAAATACAAAAAAAAGATGATAATAAAGTTAATTTTAAGATCTCAGGAAGTAAAGAAACTGGTATTCAAATAAATAACTAAAATATTAATTTACTTTTATTAAATTTAATGATTTGACTTTTAATAATGAGTCAAAATTCTTATTTATATGCTTTTTGTGTAGTTTTTCTTGCTGGAATTTTTTGGAGTTTTGGAGCGTTGACAGTTAGATATATGGTGGATGGTCATCAATATGTTTTCCAATATTTATTTTATAGAGGTTTAACAATTTCAATTATTCTTCTTATATATTTATTTTTTCGTGAAGGTTTTGCTTTTTATAAAAATTTTCTCAAAATAGGAATACCATCTATACTTGGAGGTTTATTTCTAGCTACAGCTTTTACTGGGTTCATTTTTTCTATTACTATGACTACGGCTGCCGTAACATTATTTATGTTAGCAGCCATGCCTTTTATTGCAGCCATTGTTGGTTATTTTGTTCTTGGCGAAATACTAAAAAAATCAACATTAATTGCAATGGTTGTAGCATTTATAGGTGTTTGCGTAATGATTATAAATGACAGTATTTCTGGAACTGCTTTAGGTGCAATAATAGGATTTATTTCTGCAACTGGTTTTGCATTATATACGGTAACAATAAGATGGAAACCTGAAACACCAAAATTTACAACAGTTGTTTTAGCAGGAATATTTTGTACAATATTTGCGTTCTTTATTTTAGGCTTCTCTTTTGAACCTTTTATGCTGATGCCTGAAATAAATAATTATTTGAGTATACTTCATGGAATAATTGTTGCAGCTGGCTTAATACTTTACAGTCTTGGAGCAAAATACTTACCCTCAGCTGAGCTAGCACTTTTATCGTTAATGGAAGTTGTTGGAGGAGTTCTGTGGGTTTGGCTTCCTATTTTTGGAATTAATGAAGTACCAAGTACAACTGTAATAATTGGAGGTTTTATAATAACTTTAGCTGTAGTTTACTATGGTTTTGCTGCTAGGCAGATTGATGTTAATATTAAAACTTAAATATTTGCTGTAACTTTATTAATATTTTTTCTTGGTAAATTATTTTTAGACCAAACTGTATCAAGTGCCTTAATCATTTTTTCGATATGCTCTTTTCTATGTTTTGGGGTAACAGTTATTCTTAATCTTTCTAAACCTTTTGGTACAGTCGGGTAAAAAATTGGTTGTGCATAAATACCATGATCATCAATTAAATCTTTAGACACTTTTTTGCACAAAAAAGGATCATTAATTAATACTGCCACAATATGAGAATTTGTATCCAAATAAGGGATTGCTAAGGAATCTAAATTTTCTCTTATTAAAGCTGCATTTTCTTTTATTCTTATTCTTAGTTGTTCTGCCAGAGAAACAATATCTATTGCTTTAGCTGCTCCTGCAGCAATTGATGGGCAGATTGAAGTTGTAAAAATAAAACCTGGAGCGAAACTTCTAATGTAATCAATTATTTCTGAACTAGCTGCAATATAACCTCCCATTTGACCATATGCTTTTGCTAAAGTTCCATTAATAATATCTATTTTATCTTCAACTCCCATTTCTACTGCAATACCTTTACCTTCTTCACCGTAAAGTCCAACTGAATGAACTTCATCTAGATATGTCATACAGTTATATTTTTTTGCTAACTCTACAATTTTAACTATAGGCGATCTTATACCTTCCATAGAGTATAAACTTTCAAAAACGATTAACTTAGGATTATCTACATTTGAATCTTTTAGTAACTGTTCTAAATGATCAATGTCATTGTGTTTAAATATATGACACTTAGCTCCACTATTCTTAATACCTTGTATTAAAGATGCATGATTTAATTCATCAGAAAATATCTCAATATCTTTAATTTTTTTTCCTAAAGTCCATAAAGTAGATTGGTTTGCTGTATAAGCAGAAGCAAAAACTAATGCCGCCTCTTTATTATGAACATTTGCAAGTTTTTTTTCAAGTTCAGTATGATAGGTTGATGTACCAGAAATATTTCTTGTTCCACCTGAACCAGATCCATATTCAAGTAGTGTTTTTACAATTTCATTTACGACTTCTGGGTGTTGACTCATATTAAGATAGTCATTAGAGCACCAAACCTCAACTTCTCTTTCTTTGTTTTTAAAACTTTCATCCGCATTTGGAAAACTTTTTATAGGTCTGTCTATGTTCCTAAAGTCCCTATAAAGACCTTGTTCTTTAAGATTTTTTAATTCACATTTAAAGAAATTTTTATATTGCATTTTTATTAGATATCTTAGACAATGTTTAATTGTAAGTGTTTAATTGAATGAATTGTCACACCTTATTTCTACTAAAAGACATTCTCTTCCAAACACCATATTTATCTTTAATTATGAATCGATGATACAACGCTGCTGCAATATGAAGTGAAAAAAGAGCTGTTAGTATAAGTGCTGAGTAGTAGTGTATAGCTAGAGCTTGAGGGTATAGAAAAAAGTTCTCTTCGATTAAAGGTGGTATTTTAATTAATCCCAAGAGATGAACATCCTCTCCTCCAAGCCATGTCATAAAGGTACCTTGAATAGGAATAAGAATAACTAGACCATAAAGAACAAAATGGACTAAATTCGAAACCAATTTATGAAATAAAGGTATATTTTCATATTTGGGATGAGTGTTAAATATGTATTTCCACATTAATCTAAGCACAACTAAACTAAAAACTAAGGTACCAAAAAATTTATGAGTAATGATAAAACCCATTTTAAGAGGAGAAAATTCCATATTATGAAGGCTAATCCCAGTTGCAACTTGCCAAAAAAGTAGAAGTGCCAATGACCAATGAAAAAGTTTTGCAACTAAGCCCCAAGAAGTTTTTGTACCTTTAAATTCAATCATTACCAATTTTATCATATAGTGCTATTTAAAATAATATAATCCATGAAAATTAGAGTTTTATCGAGAAAAAGTGACTTGGCAATAATTCAAGCACGTGAATTTTCCGATTATTTGCAATCAAAACATCCTACTGTAGAAATAGAATTTTTAACAAGACGTACTTCAGGAGATAAAGATCTAAAAACACCTCTATCTGAAATGCCAACTGAGGGAGTTTTTACCTATGATTTAAGGGATGAATTAATAAATAATAAATGTGATTTAATCGTTCACTCATGGAAGGATCTTCCAATTGAAGTTGGTGAGAAAACTAAAATAGCTGCAACATTAAAACGAGCCGACAAAAGAGATATATTATTCTTAAAAAAAAATAAAAAAATGGATAGCAAGAAAATTACTATTCTTTGTTCATCACCAAGAAGACAATATAATTTAAAAAATTTTATTGAAAATTATTTTCCACAAAAGTTTGATGAAGTTTGCTTTGAAAATATAAGAGGTAACATACCCACTAGATTTAAAAAATTTTTGGAAAATCCTGAAAGTGATGGTTTTATTGTTGCTAAAGCAGCAATTGATAGATTACTTTTGAATAATTATTCTGAATTCAATGAATTAAAAATAACTCTAAAAAAATATATTAACGAATGTCTATGGTCTGTTTTACCATTGTCTATAAACCCTTGTTCTCCTGGACAAGGAGCTCTAGCGATTGAAACAAGAATTAAAGATAATAAACTTAACAAAATTTTAAATGATATTAATTTTTCCGAAGATTATTCGAATGTTATTCAAGAAAGAAATATTTTAAAAAATTATGGAGGAGGATGTCACCAAAAAATAGGAGTATCTTACATCTCACATAAATTAGGATTAGTTGTATCTAAAAGAGGTGAAGATGAAAATGGCAATCATTTTGAGAGCTGGGATTTTGTTGATCCAAAAGATATAAGTTTTACCTGTAATAGAATAGATGAAATTTATCCTGAAAATTTAAAAAATTATAAAATATTTTCTAGAAAACAATTAAATGAAAATGTCGATAATATAAATAATTTACAAAACAAATGTATTTATGTTTCACGAATTAGCTCAATCCCAAATAATTCAAATCTCCAATCAAATAATGTTATTTGGACTAGTGGTTTAAGAACATGGAAAAATTTATCTGAAAGAGGTATTTGGGTTAATGGAACTTCAGATGGTTTGGGTGAGGATTTTGATAAAGATATTAATTCACTTACAAATAATCCTTGGGTTAAGTTAACTCATTCTCAATCTCCAGAAAGTTCGATAAAAAATAAAATTGAAACATATCAATTGGAGTCTATTAATTTTGAAATAGATATAGAAAAGAAGAAGTACTTTTATTGGATGAGCAGTTCAGCTTTTAAGTTGAGTATTGATAAATATCCTAAAATTATAGAAAAATATCATTTTTGTGGCCCAGGAAACACTTACAATGAGATTAGTAAAATATTAGGTAATGATAAAAATCTTTTTGTTGAGCTATCTTATGATAGTTGGAAGAAAAAATTACTAAAAGCCTAAAAATGACAAATATTTTATTCGAAAATGCTATCAAAAGAAATATTCAAAAAACACCACCCATTTGGTTCATGAGACAGGCTGGGAGGTACCATTCGCATTATCGCAAACTCAAAGAAAAATATACTTTTGAAGAACTTTGTAAAACTCCGGATCTAGCCGCAGAAGTCGCTTTTGGTCCAATACAAGAGTTTGATTACGATATTGCAATTTTATTCAGTGATATTTTATTTATCTTGGAGGGACTTGGTTTAGAATTAAAGTTTGACCCAGGACCGAAATTTAATTCTTATATAAATTCAGAAAACATTAATGATTATAGCAATATTGATCGTGGCATTGAGCATATGCAATTTCAATTTGAAGCTATAAAAATAACAAAAGAGAAATTGCCAAATAATAAAAGTTTAATTGGATTTGTTGGCGGGCCTTGGACATTATCAAAATATGCATTTGGAAATAGTAACTCTGATTTAATCGACACTAAAATGAATTTAGAATTTATTTCAAAAATTCTTTTACCCCTTCTAAAGAAAAATATTCAATTACAATTAGATGCAGGTGTTGAACTTGTCATGATTTTTGATAGTTCCTTGTATGATTTAGATAAAATAAATTTTCATGAAATTTATTCAAAATTTTTGGAAGAGATTGCAATTTCTTTTCCAAATAAACTTGGCTATTATTCAAGAGGCAAGAGTTTAACAGATCTAAATTCTATCATCAGTTTTCCCTTTGCTGGTTTTGGCTATGATCATACAATAGATCTTAAATATATGTTTCAAAATCAAAAACATGGATTTATTCAAGGAAATTTCAATGAACAATTAATGTTAAGTGAAACAGATACATTTCTTAATGATTTAAAAGATTTTATTAAAAAAATAAAATCTATTGAAAATCTTAATGGCTGGATTTGTGGCCTTGGACATGGAATTAATAAAAATACTCCAGAAAAAAATGTCCATTTATTTATAGAAAATATCAGAAAAGAATTTAGCTAATAGATATGGTTAAATACATAGGTGAAAAAGATTATGAGCATGGGAGTAAAGAAAAAATTGGTGTTTTAATTACTAACCTAGGCACTCCAGATGCTCCAAATAAAAAAGAACTAAAAGTTTATCTAAATCAATTTTTGTCAGACCCTAGAGTAATCGAATTACCTAAAATTTTATGGCAAATTATATTGAAGTTAGTAATTTTACAAATAAGACCATCAAAGTCAGCAGAAGCATACAAACAAATCTGGACTGATAAGGGTTCTCCGCTTTTAGATATCGCAAACAGACAGCTAAATAAAATCCAATCATCTTTTTCTTCAAAAAATGAAAATATAGTTTTTGAAGTTGGGATGCGTTATGGCAATCCGTCAATTCCAGATGCTTTGTTAAATCTTCAAAAAAAACAAGTAAGAAGATTATTAGTTCTACCTATGTATCCGCAATATTGTGCTGCAACAACAGGTAGTACATTTGATGAAGTAACAAATGTATTGCAAAAATGGCGTTGGATACCTGAAATGCGTTTTATCAATCAGTACTTTGAAGAAAAAAATTATATTGAAGCATTGTCAAATTCAATAAAGTCATTTTGGAAAATAAATTCAAAACCACAAAAAATTATTTTTAGTTATCATGGTATACCAAAACGGTATTTGACTAATGGTGATCCGTATCATTGCTTTTGTCTTAAAACCACAAGACTAGTCAAAGAACATATGGGATTATCCGATGATGAGATAATGACTACTTTCCAAAGTAGATTTGGAAGAGAGGAATGGTTAAAGCCATATACAAGTGAAACATTAAAAGAATTACCAAAACAAGGGATTAAAAATATACATATAATATCTCCTGGTTTCAGTAGTGATTGTCTTGAAACACTTGAAGAACTTGAAGAAGAAAATAAAGAATATTTTATGGAGTCAGGTGGAGAAAGTTATCATTATATACCTTGCTTGAATGATCACGATGATCACATAGACGTTTTTATAAATCTGATAAAAAAACATACTCAAGGTTGGCCATTATGATTCCTGATCCAAAATTTAACACTGCAAAAGAATGGTTTGAAAAATTACGAGATAACTTAGTTGAAACTATTCAAAATATTGATGAAAATCAATTTGAAATAAGTAACTGGGATCACAAAGGTGATGGTGGTGGTAAAATGAGTAAAATTAAGGGTAATATTATTGAAAAAGGTGGAGTAAATATTTCTACCGTCTCTGGGACATTTAATGAAAATATGAGAGATGCTATTCCAGGTGCTAAAGAAGATCCAAATTATAATGCAACTGGCATCAGTGTTGTATTACATCCTGTTTCACCTAAAATTCCTTCTATGCATTTTAATACAAGATTTATTAAAACCACCCAGGAATGGTTTGGTGGAGGTATGGATATTACACCTTGTGTAATATTTGAGGATGAAGAAAAATATCATCGTGGTTTAGAACTTTTATGTAATAAATATGATAAATCATATTATCCTAAATTTAAAAAATGGTGTGATGACTATTTTTTTCTTAAACATAGAAACGAACCAAGAGGTGTTGGAGGAATATTTTTTGATTACCTTCAAACTGGCGATTGGGGAAAAGATTTTGAATTTGTCCAAGGTGTAGGTAGTTATTTTCACCAGTTTATCAAAAATACTTTAATTGCACTTAAGGATGAGGAGTGGAATGAAGAGGAAAAAAAGATACAATTAGTTAAGCGTAGTCGCTATGCTGAATTTAACTTATTATATGATAGAGGTACAAAATTTGGTCTAGAGACTGGTGGTAATGTTGATGCTATATTAATGTCAATGCCTCCCCACGCGGTATGGGAATAAATAATGTTATTTAATACTCTTAAAGTTATTCATATTTTTAGTATCATAGCTTGGATGGCTGGACTTTTATATCTGCCACGTTTGTTTGTAAATCATGCTAATCCTGAAATTACAAAAGAAACCTCAGAAACATTCAAACTAATGGAAGGAAAATTGTACAGAATAATAATGTTTCCAGCTTTTATAGTGACGTGGATATCAGGTTTTACACTTACACATTATGTGGGTATTGATACTTGGTTGCTTTTAAAAATTTTATTTGTAATCTTATTATCTGGCTATCATTTTTTTTGTTTAAAATGCCTTAATGATTTTAAAAATGATAAAAATAAATACTCCACTAAGTTTTTTAGAATTACAAATGAAGCTCCAGCAGTAATATTGATTTTTATACTTATACTTGTTGTATTTCAGCCTTTTTAATTACTACTTTTTTGTTTTAATAGGCGTTTTTCTCTTTGGATTACAAACCTTACATATTTCACACTCCAAACCATAACAACTTCTTGCCTGACAAAATTCTCTTCCATAAAATATTATTTGTAAATGAAGTTTGTTCCAAGATTTTTTTGGAAAAAGATATTTTAAATCTTTTTCTGTTTGGACAACATTTTTACCATTTGTTAAACCCCAACGTTGAGCTAAACGATGAATGTGCGTATCAACTGGAAATGCTGGATGACCAAATCCTTGAGACATAACAACACTGGCTGTTTTGTGACCAACACCTGGCAACTTTTCTAATTCCTCAAAACTTTCTGGAACATTACCTTTAAATTTTTTTACAAGAATTCTTGATAGTTCAAAAATTGCTTTTGATTTTTGAGGTGCCAAACCACAAGGGCGAATAATATTATAAATTGTTTTTTTAGGCACTTTTGTCATTTTTATAGCTGTATTAGCTTTTTTAAATAGTATTGGTGTAACTTGATTAACTCTTTCATCTGTACATTGAGCACTAAGAAGTACAGCTACAACTAATTCAAATTTATTTTTGTGGTTAAGAGGAATAGGTACTTTTCTGTATATACGATTTAGTATTCTAGAGATCTCTTGTGCCTTCTCTATTTTTTTCACTATATCAAGCCTCCTCTAAGGGTATGTCTAAATTAATACTAATAATTATGACAAAATATAGCACTTATTAATACTAATAATATTGAATATTTCCATTGAAGTTGTATGGGTCTACCATCAAATTTCTATGGAGGAAATAATATGAAAAATATTTTAAGCATTGTTTTGTCTTTGCTTTTCATGGGTATTTTCTCACCAGCATTTGCAAACACTATTAAATGGTCAATGCCTGGTGACTCTTTAACTCTTGATCCGCATGCACAAAACGAAGGACCAACTCACATGGTTTCGCGTCAAGTATATGAAGGTTTAGTAACTCCAGGTATTAATATGGAAATACTTCCTCAGCTTGCTGAATCATGGAAAACAACTGCTGATGACACTTGGATATTTACAATTCGTAAGGGTGTAAAATTTCATGATGGATCAGATTTAACAGCTAGTGATATTGCTTTTAGTATCAATAGAGCAAAAACTGCTCCATCTGATATGGTAGATTTAATTAAAAGCATTAAATCAGCATCAGCATTAACTGATCACACAGTTCAGATTGTAACAGATGGACCAAATCCAATTCTTTTAAATCAATTAACTCAGATATTTGTTATGTCTGAAGATTGGGCAAAAGCAAATGGTTGTGAAGTTTCATACAACTGGGATGCAGGTGAAACATCTTATTGTGCTTCCAATGCAAACGGAACTGGACCTTTCAAAATTACTTTTAGAGAACAGGACGTAAGAACTGTTTTTGAAAAAAATAATGATTGGTGGGGTGATGATAGTACTTTCAATGTAGATACTATTGAATTACTTCCAATTGCAAATGATGCAACAAGAGTTGCAGCACTTCTATCTGGAGAAATTGACTACACAAACGTTGTTCCTGTTCAAGATATTGAGAGAATCAAATCTTCTGCTGGACACGGTGTAAAAATGACTCCTCAAAATAGAACAATATTTTTTGGTATGGATCAAGGTTCTGCTGAATTAAATTCATCTAATATCAAAGGTAAAAATCCTTTTGCAGATAAAAGAGTTCGTTTAGCTATGTACCATGCTTTAGATATGGAAGCTATTAAGGATAAGGTAATGAGAGGACAAAGTGTTCCTGCAGGAATTATCACTGCTCCTGGTGTAAACGGTCATACAGCTGCGCGTGATCAAAGATTACCTTATGATCCAGAGCTTTCAAAAAAACTATTAGCAGAAGCTGGTTATCCAGATGGATTTGAGGTTACACTAGATTGTCCAAATGATCGTTATATTAATGACGAAGCAATCTGTGTTGCCGCAATTGGTATGTTTGCTAAAATTGGAGTTGATGTAACTCTTGATGCAAAAACTAAAAGTCAACACTTCTCAGAAGTTAAAGAAGGTGACGCAAATGGTATGACAAGTGACATGTACATGTTAGGTTGGGGTGTTCCAACTTTTGATAGTCATTACGTATACTCGTACTTATTTGATAGTGCTGGCAGCTGGAATAAAGTTAATTTCAGCAATGCTAGAGTTGATGAGTTAGTAGCGGCAATGGGTGTTGAAACAGATCAAGATAAAAGAAATGCTATGATTGCTGAAGCTTGGGATATTACTCAAGATGATGTAACATATCTTCCTTTACATCACCAAGTTGTCAACCAAGCATCAAAAAGTAATGTCGATGTTCCAATTAGAATGAACAACGAGCCATTATTTAGATTTGCAAACGTAAACTAATAAATTTTATATTTTCTGGCCAGTAATCTGGCCAGAAATTAAACCATGTTTAGCTATTTCTTTAAAAGACTCTTTCAATCTATTCTTGTAATGATTGTTGTAGCTTTTGTTTCATTTTCCTTATTTAATTTTGTTGGTGATCCAGTAAATAGTATGACTGGAGAAGATGCTTCAGATGAAAGACGTGCTGAGGTTAGAGAGGTATTGGGTTTAAATGATCCTGTTTACATTCAATTTTCACGTTTTATAGGAAATGTAATTCAAGGTGATTTTGGAATATCATACCAATTAAAAAGAGAAGTTTCAGACTTAATTGCAGAAAGAATGCCTGCAACTTTAGAATTAGTTTTCGTCTCCGCTTTAATTGCAATCATTAGCGGTGTTATTTTGGGTGTATATACAGGAATTCACAGAGACAGTTTTGTTTCTAATATTATTCTTGTAATTTCTCTAGCAGGGGTTTCTTTACCAACATTCATTATAGGGATAATGTTAATTTATTTGTTTTCAGTAGTTTTAGGAGTTCTTCCATCCTTTGGAAGAGGTGAAGTTACACAATTAGGTTTTTGGACTACAGGATTTTTAACTACTTCTGGTTTAAAAGCACTGATACTCCCATCTGTTACGTTAAGTTTATTTCAAATGACCTATGTTATTAGATTAGTCCGCGCTGAAATGATGGAAATTTTACAAACAGATTATATTAAATTTGCAAAAGCAAGAGGTATAAAAAGGGGTGTTATTAATTATAAGCATGCGCTCAAAAATGGATTAATTCCAGTTATTACTATTACAGGTATCAACATCGGAACATTAATTGCTTTTTCAATTATTACAGAAACAGTTTTTCAATGGCCAGGTATGGGGTCATTATTTATCAAAGCAGTATACTTTGTAGATATTCCTATAATGTCAGCATATATGATCATGGTAGCTTTTATATTTGTTATGATAAATTTTATTGTAGACATCACATATTATTTTATTGATCCTAGAATTAGGCTTAAGGAAGAGGGTAGTTAGAAATGCTACTTAAAACGTACAATAAAATATATGATACTGATATTGGATACAGTTTCTTTAATTCTAAATTAGCAGTAATTTCTTCAACAATATTTTTTATTATACTTTTTTGTTCTGTATTTGCTGGGATAGTTGCTCCTTATAATCCTTTTGATCCAGCATCAGTTTCTTTAATGGATGCCTTTACCCCACCAGTATGGTCGGAGGGAGGAAGTTTTAGCTTCATTTTAGGAACTGATCAGCAGGGAAGAGATATGTTTTCAACAATGATTTATGGTTCAAGAATTTCACTGATCGTTGGTTTTGCATCTATAATTTTTGCAATGATACTTGGAGTTTTTCTTGGAATAACAGCTGGATATATTGGTGGTAGGTATGAGATTATTGTAATGCGTCTTACAGATGTGCAGTTAACTATTCCAAGTATTTTAATGGCTTTACTTGTTGATGGTATTGCAAGGGCAATTATCTCACAATCAATGCATGACGAAATGGCAATTTATGTTTTGATTTTTGCCATTGGTATTTCAGAATGGCCTCAGTTTGCAAGAGTATCGAGAGCATCAACCTTAGTTGAAAAAAATAAAGAGTATGTCTCAGCTTCAAGAATTATTGGATTATCAAATATATTAATTATGTTTAAGCATATTTTACCAAATATACTTCGGCCTATCTTAGTAATTGCTACAATTGGATTAGCACTTGCTATTATTACAGAGTCCACCTTAAGTTTTCTAGGCGTTGGCGTTCCACCAACAACACCTTCTCTTGGGACTCTAATAAGGTTTGGAAATAATTTTTTATTTTCAGGCGAGTGGTGGATTACTTTTTTTCCAGCAATTTTCTTAATTGTTTTAGCATTATCAATTAATTTATTAGGGGATTGGATGAGAGATGCTTTAAATCCAAAATTAAAAAAGAGATGAGTTTTTTAGAAGTTAAAAACTTAAACATAAGTTATCCAACACGCAAGGAAACTATTGTTGCAAGTAAAAATGTAGAATTTTCTTTAGAAAGAGGTGAAATATTAGGAATTGTCGGTGAGTCTGGATCTGGAAAATCTACAATTGCAAATGCAATAATTAATTTGATTGATCCTCCAGGTGAAATCACAGATGGCTCAATAAAAATAGACAATATTGAATTAAGAATTAATGAAGAAATAATTCAAAATATTAGAGGAAAAAAAATAGGATTTGTCTTTCAAGACCCTCAAACTTCATTAAATCCTCTATTTAAAATAAAAGATCAATTAATTGAAACTATTCAGGCTCATTTAAATTTAAGTTATCAAGATTCACTTAAAAAATCAATTCAACTACTTAAAGAGGTTGGAATAGAGAACGCTGAAAAAAGAATAGAGGACTATCCACACCAATTTAGTGGCGGTATGCGTCAAAGAGTTGTGATAGCTTTAGCGATAAGTTGTGAACCTGACCTAATAATTGCAGATGAACCAACAACAGCTTTAGATGTAAGTATTCAATATCAAATATTAGAACTACTCAAAGATCTTACAAAGAAAAGAAATCTTGGTGTTATAATTATTACCCATGATATGGGAGTCATAGCAGAGACGACTGATAAAGTTATTGTTATGAGATACGGACATATTGTTGAACAAGGTGAGACTAAAGAATTATTAACAAATCCAAAATCAACAGAAGCAAGAAGCTTAGTAATTTCAGTGCCACCAACAAATAAGAAAATTAATAGATTTAAATTGATTAGCCCCGATGGTAAGGAAATAACATCTAGTTCCAAGGATTTGACTAAAAATATTATTAAAACATGGGGAATAAGGGAAAATAAAAATGAAAAATTATTAAAACTTGAGGAAGTGACAAAAGTTTTTGATGATAATTCTTTAGGTAGTGGTTTTCCATTTATTTCTAATAAAAGTTCAAATGATAAAATAGTTAAAGCTGTCGACAATGTATCTTTTGAATTATTTGAAGGTGAGACACTTGGATTAGTTGGGGAGTCTGGTTCAGGTAAATCAACCATTGCAAAGATTATTACTGGATTAATTAGTCCTAACAAAGGTGATTTAATTTATAATAATGAGCCTCTATATAATTCAAATAAAAAATATCAAATTCATAATAGTAGAGGTCAAATTCAAATGATTTTTCAAGATCCTTACTCATCTCTAAATCCTCGTTTCAAAGTTAAGGATATTATTGCAGAACCAATTAAATTTTTTCAAAAAAATATTAGTAATAATGAACTTTTACAAAATGTTTATGATTTAATAGATATTGTTGGAATGACCAGACAATCTCTAGATCGATACCCGCATGAATTCTCAGGAGGACAAAGGCAGAGAATATCTATTTCTCGTGCCTTGGCAACAAGACCACGATTATTAATATGTGATGAACCAACTTCTGCATTGGATGTCAGTATACAAGCACAAATATTGAATTTGTTAAAAGATATACAAGATGAACTTCATCTCACTATGCTATTTATTAGCCATGACCTCCCTGTAATTCGCCAAATGTGTAACCGAATAATTGTTCTAAAAAATGGTGCTGTTTGTGAAACAAAAAATACAGAGGAATTATTTAATAATCCTGAGCATGAATATACGAAGGAATTAATTAGACTTATGCCTAAAATTGAATCAATAATTTAATTAATTAATAATAGGTAAATTTTCAGGAGTTCTAGTACTCAAAAGTTTATAGGAATCTTTAGTTATTAATAAATTTTCCTCTTGTACTAATATTCTATTTTCGTCCATTTCAATTGATGGTTCAAGAGTTATAATCATTTTTTCTTCAAGTAATGTTTTGTCATTTTTCATAATACTTGGTGGCTCAGTTAGTTGTAAGCCTAAACCATGACCCATCCTTCCAACTGATATTTTGTTATTTGTTAAACTATGAGATAATTTAGAATATATTTCTGAACAACTAATTCCAGGTTTAATAATTTCTAAAGTTCTTTCAGTTGCTTCCCACAATTTATTATATGCATCTAGAACTTGCTTGTGAATTTTTCCAAAGCCAAAATTTCTATCAAAATCTGAAAAATAACCATTTAAAGTTGCACCGGTATCAATAATTAGAATATCACCATCTTTAGTTACCCTTTCTGTTGGGTTACAGATAATCTGATTATAACCATTAAATCCCGAAGCACACGCCATGTATTGAATATAATCTGCGCCACTTTCAATTAATTCTTTTTTAAATATTGATGCAATTGCTTTTTCACTCATTCCTAAATTAATTTTTTGAGGAAAATCATCAAATACCTTACTTGTAATAGAACAAATTTCTGTAATATTATTGATCTCAATTTCAGATTTTATTTTTCTTATACTCCAAAGTATTTTACTAGCATCAACAAAATTATATTCTGATAAATTTTTTTTAATATCCTGATAATCGTTAATACTCATTCGCAAAAAAGTTTCATTTCCTAACTCAAATCCAATATTTGAACTTTTAGGAAAACTTCTAATATTTTTTTTCAATAAAGTTATTCCTTCATCTTTTGGATTTGGAGACTCCCAAGTTTCGATATCATTGACTAATGTTTCTTGTATAGCTGTAATACCAATAGATGGTATTATAGCTTTTATTGGATTTTTTTTTGAAATAATTAAATACCACGGTCTTGTAGGACTTTCCCAAAAATTACTATCAAGTCCAGTGAAATATCTAAAATTTGACGGTGAAGTTATAATAACTGCATCAATATTTTCTTTTTCAATATGTATTTGTATTTTTTCAATTCTGGAAATAAATT
>CACGTA010000018.1 GCA_902575815.1 uncultured Alphaproteobacteria bacterium
CGAACTTCTAAACTGTAGTCATTAGAGTAATACACAACAGTGTGACTACAAGTAAGAGTAAGGCCATAACCCCCTGTCTTTGGGTTGCCGACAAAAAATCTAAGATCACTATCGCGATCCATAAAATTATCAACGATAGACTGGCGAATATCATCTTTAGTATCGCCATAATAGCTAGCCACAGTTTCTCTACCGTATTCATTTGCTATCTCCTTTTCTATGGTTTGTATATCATGACGGTACACGGCCCATATTATTACCTTACCATCCGATTCTTGTAATACTTGTAACAATTCTTTTATCCTATTATTCTTTAAAGGTCTAACTTCACCATCATCTGTTTTTACATGACCACAAGTTATTTGATGTAACCTTGTCATTTGTGTTAGAACTGAGGCTGCTGTCATGGTGTTCTCTTCAAAGAAAGTAATAGCTGACCGTTTCAT
Source organism: uncultured Alphaproteobacteria bacterium (assembly GCA_902575815.1). Classification (GTDB taxonomy): domain Bacteria; phylum Pseudomonadota; class Alphaproteobacteria; order HIMB59; genus CACPNW01. Next base: position 447 of record CACGTA010000018.1, read on the forward strand.
CTCGGTGTAGGCTTTGATTTGTTCTGGTGTCATGGCAACTATGCGTTTAGTGTACAGCTTATCTGGTAAATCTAAACAGTCCTCTTTAAGTATTCTTGTAGAAAACTCTCGTAGTATCGCTGTCAATTCGTCTAGGCGTTGATAACCCATGACATGTTGAAAAGAATGTGATCCAACGCTTCTTGATTTGACTATGGCATATCTTGCGCGAAACGCATAATAATTAGATTGCTCAAGAAACCATCCACCAAGAAACTGTATCTGTGAGTATAAATCTAAGGGTGATTTTGTTACAGGAGAACCTGTCATAATACGTCTATACTTTGCAAGATTAGCTATCTTCATAATATTTTTTGTTCTTCTTGCTGCGTGATTTTTTATGGTTGTTGATTCATCAACGACTAAAAAAGTAGATCCAGAAAAAATAAAACTACGCGCAAAGTCTACTCCTCTTGGTGTAGATAAAGCCTCTATATTCATGATAAGTATTGTTAACTCATCACTAATCACGGCCAACTGCTCAAGTTCATCTCTTTCTTTTTTCTTTGGAGATGCAGACCAAACAGCTACACGATACTCAACGTGATCTGGCATGTGAACAGATAATTCATTACGCCAATTTCTTTTTATACCGTTAGGTGCAATTACTAATGCACGATTTATTTTGCCCCTATCATACAACATGGCAATATTATCAATGCAAACCTTAGTTTTTCCTGTGCCCATCTCCATAAACCAAGCCCAAACTTGTCTGCTCCAACTTTCTTCAAGCGCTTTCAATTGATGCTTGAACGGTTTTGTTTTAAATCTATAATCCATAATAACTTTCTAATGTTCACATATAAAGGTTGCAAAGTTAAAATACAAGTGTAAAGGAGAAGATAGAAAGTATGACAGATAAAACAGTATATTTAGTACAAGAAAACCCTTACATAAGTGTTTTAGCAGCTGAAGAATACGGTAAAATTGTTACACTTTTTCAAGGTGGATCACAAATTATGTTTAGTCCACAGCCAGCAATTAGAAAATTAAAAAGAAAACTTAAAGATTTTAATGATAATGACCATTTATTAATGATGGGAGATCCTGCAGCTATGGGTATAGCTTGTTGTATAGCTTCTGAAATGAATAGAGGTAAATTTAAAATTTTAAAGTGGGACAAGCTGCAAAAAAGATATTATTCTTTACAAATAAATTTAAATGAGAAAGGAGAATTAGATGAGTCCGATAAACTTTGAAGAAGATGCAGTTACTAATTTAAAACAAGATGAACTAGAAGATATAGCTAGTTTATTACAAAGACAATTAAAAGCAGAGCTTGATGTTGAGCTAGCAGAAAACGAATTAAAAAACAAAAAAGAACAATTTAGAAAATTATCTGAAGAGATAATACCAGCAAGAATGACAGAGCTTGGTATGACTAGCACAGAAATGTCTGATGGGTCCAAAGTAGAAGTTGTTGAATATATACAAGCAAGAATACCTGTTAGAGATGAAGAAAAAAAAGCTAAGTGTCATCAATGGTTAGAACAAAATGGTTTAGGAGATTTATTGAAGAATGAAGTAACAATGAATTTCGGTAGAGGTGAAGACCAACAAGCTAAACAGCTTGAAGAAACAATAAGAAACATGGGCTACATACCTCAAGTAAAAGTTTCAGTGCCTTGGAATACACTGGAAGCCGCCTTGGTAAAGTGGCATCAGGATGGCAATAATGTCCCTGATGATTTGTTTCAATGGCATGTTGGCCAAAGAACAAAAATTACCCGACAAAAGAAAAAAAACTAACGATAAAAATATGGAGATTGAATATGGCTAATGCAATAAAGAAAAAGGAGGAAACAAACGTAGTAGAGTTTGATCCCTCTATGTTTGAGGCTGATGCTAATCAAGGATTAGGTCAACTTGAACAAGACGATCTTGCTATTCCGTTCCTAAGAGTGCTGGTGGATAATTCACCTCAAGTGAAAAAAAGAGATCCAAAGTATGTCAATGGAGCAGAACCAGGCATGATATTTAATTCATTAACACACGATGTTATTGATGGGGAGAAAGGTATATCTGTAATACCTTGTGCTTATATTCGCCAATACATAGAATGGCAAGATAGAGGACAGGGCTCAGGAGCACCAGTAAATATTCATTCAGCTAGTAGTGATATATTAAGTAAAACTACTAGAGATGAATTTAAAAAAGATAGATTACCAAACGGTAATTATATTGAAGACACCGCAAATCACTTTGTATTGTTTAAAAATGATCAAGGTATTTGGGAACAAGCTTTGATTGCCATGAAAAGCACTCAAAGAAAAAAGTCAAAGAGATGGAACTCTTTGATGCTAGGCTTGAAAATTAAAGGATCAAAGGGGTTGTTCACTCCCCCTTCCTATTCTCATATCTACACCATGAAGTCTATGGTTGAACAAAACGACCTAGGCACATGGTTTGGATGGGACATCTCTAGAGATGGTCCTGTAAAAGACCAAGACATTTATCAACAAGCAAAAGCGTTCTCGGCGTCAGTAGCTGCTGGTGATGTAAAAGTCAAACATGAGGACGAGTCTAGTGAAGGGGCTGAAGAAGCTCCTTACTAAAACTCCTTGTATAGAGGGGGCGATGAGACACGCCCCTTCGCTTATGAATAAGAAAGATTATGATAGAAGAACGCAAAAAATTTATACAAATATTTAGTGGCTTAGAGAGAGCTTACGGTCAAACACAAAGTCGTTCTAAGAATGAGTCTGGTAAGCTTGAAGCAAAATCATGGATAGAAAAAGAGCCACTTACAGAACAAAAATGGATTGATCACCTAGATGGTAAAGAGCCATCACTAGGTATTATACCGATTAAAGATGATAATACTTGTACCTGGGGTGCAATAGATATTGATACCTATGATGGTTTCGATCATAAAAAATTAATTAAGACGATAACAGAGAAGAAACTACCGCTCGTAGTGTGTAAATCAAAGAGTGGCGGTGCACATATATTTTTATTCGTAAGACAATCATGTAGTGCAAAAGATATGCAGATGAAGTTAGCTGAGATTGCTGCTTGGATTGGTTACGGAGAAAGTGAGGTATTCCCAAAACAAATAGAGCTAAACTCAAAAGGCACAGGTAATTTTTTAAACTTGCCTTATAATCACCCAGAGTACCCAACCAGGTATGCCTTAGACGATAATGGTGATGCATTAGATACATTATATCTGTTTATTGAATACTATGAAACTAAAGTTGTAGATAAAATATCAGATGTTGTAATTGTTAAACCAGTAACAGAAAAAAAGAATGATGACTTTAAACATGCGCCTCCTTGTTTAGTTACACTTGCATCACAAGGCTTTGCTGAAGGCTCACGGAACATGGCCATGTTTCAACTTGGTGTATATCTAAGACAAAGATTTCCAGAAAAATTAGAAAGTAAATTAGATTATTATAATACTAAATACTTTAGTCCGCCTTTACCGAGCAGAGAAGTATTGACCATATTGAAACAAGTAGAAGATAAAAAATATTTTTATCGTTGTGAAGATCCTACGTTTAAATCTGTGTGTGAAAAGATTAGATGTCAAACAATGAAGTTTGGTATTGGTAACTCTGCCTCTAATGACATAACTAGTTTAAAGAAATGGGTATCAGACAATCCTATGTATGAGGTTACACATAACGGTAAAGTAATTATCTTATCACTTGATCAACTTGCCAACCATGGTGAGTATCGTAAAGCATGCATAGCGCAAGCGAATGAAAGCCCACGGCCCATCGCTCCTGCAATCTGGGCAGACATTGTTGACGGTTTGCTAAAGAATATGGGTGATGGTGATTACATCATGTTACCTGGTGAGGTTACTGCAAAAGGTCAGTTCTTGAATCAATTACAAATATTCTTAGAGAACAATGGTGGTGCAAAAGACAGACAAGATGTCTTACAAGGCATGGTGTATGAACATGAAAAGACTTTGTTTTTTAAACCACAATCTTTTCGTGACTTTTTAAAAATGAAGAGATTTACAAAGATGTCAGATTCACACCAATTTAAAATATTTACAGAGTTTGGAGGTAACACTGCTAAGCTTCGTGTCAACAACAAAGCAGAGCATGTTTGGAAAGTGGCATCAACAATTATAGATACAGAATATAAATTAAAAGATAAAGACTTCAAAGAAGAGGATCCGTACTAATGCATAGATACATAGTTATAGGACCACCAGGCACAGGTAAAACAACTTTTCTTAAAAATAAAGTTGATCAAATAATTAAAGAAAGCAAAGCCAGTCCTAATGAAATTGGTTATTTTAGTTTTACAGTAAAAGCTGCTGAAGAGATTCGTAACCGTGTTACGAATGAGGAGTGGAGTGAGGCGGAGTTGAAAAAAATGTTCCCTTATTTTTGTACGCTTCACTCCCTCGCTTATAAGCGTTTACGATTAGAGGCACACGAGATCATGGATGAGCTCGATTACATGGAGCTATGTGACATGACAGGTCGTAAGTTTGTCAACAAGATGAAGAAAGGTAACGGTATTGACATATCGATGCCCACGGCTCAGAGTCATTACCAAGATGTAATCAATCTTGCTTATGCAAAGTATCCAAACGATGACGATAGATTACAAAAAGTTTTTCGTGAAGTAAAACTACCTGACTACGGCGCACGAAGCACGATTATGCAGATGGATAAAGATTTGACAAACTTTAAACGCGATAGACATAAGTTAGAATACGTAGATTACTTTAATAGTTTTTTAGAGATGAAAAACCCACCGCCACTTAAATACTTATTTATAGATGAGGCACAGGATTTATCTGCACATCAATGGATGGTTGTCGATATGATACAAGAGATTTCAAAACCAGTTGAAACATATGTGGCTGGTGACGATGATCAAGCTATCTTTCGTTGGGCAGGTGCAGATATAGAACACTTTATAGCCATGGCTAAAAATGATGCCAATACAATAATACCTTTGAAGCAGTCGTATCGTATTCCTATTAGCGTGCACAATCTTGCCACAAAAATGGCACAGTCAATTAGCAACAGAATAGATAAAAGTTACATGCCGCGTGATGAACACGGAGAGAGAAAAGTATTAAATTTCAGACCTTTAAACAAAGAATTGGAGACTGGAGATTGGTTAATACTTTGTCGTACACACGAGATTGTAAAGCAAGTTTGTGAATCATTAGACAGATATGGGTGGCTATATAAATGTTACGGAAAATCAATTATCAATGAAAAAATTATAGAGGCCATCGTCTCATGGACCAGGTTACAAAAGGGTGAGAAAGTGTCTGGTGCTAGAGTAGATACAATCTACAGCTTTATGGATAGCACGAGAATCAAAAGAGGTCATGGTACATTTAAAGGATCACACACAGAGATGTATAATATAGATAATTTAATACATAGTTTTGGTTTGCGTGAAAATATAGGTGGTGACTTGTTTACAAAAACTTTACACTGGTATGATGTATTAAATGCAAAAGGCATTCGTAAACGAATTAGATATTTGCGTGCTGTAATGCGTGATGGTCATAAATTAGATGACAAGCCACGTATTGAGGTATCTACTATACACGCAAGTAAGGGTGGTGAGAGAGATAATGTTATGCTATTAACTGACTTATCCTATGGACCTTACAAGTCGTCAAAAGATACACAACAAGGACGTGATGATGAACTCCGTGTTTTTTACGTTGGAGCAACACGTGCCAAAAAACAATTAGTAATCGTGCATACAACAGAGGCTCAGTTTGAGTTTGAACCTATATTCTTCCATGAAAGACAAGCCAGTTAATAAAGAATATTTTGATGCGCTTGATAAAGCTGCAGCAAAGCATCTTGTTAGACTTGGTGTAGAAAAAGATTGGAAGGATGTTTACCGACGTATGCGGAACAGAAGGAGGAAACGTGAAAGAACAACCTAACTGGTTTCCTAAAGTACATCGCATGCCTAGTGAGTGGGTTATGCCAGATCATTTTCCTGACTTATCAGGATACGATGAGATATCAATAGATTTAGAAACACGTGATCCTAATATTAAAGATAAAGGTCCAGGTTACATTCGTAAAGATGGTGAAGTCGTGGGCATAGCAATTGCAGTTGAAGGGTGGAGTGGCTACTATCCCATTGCGCACGACACACCGCCAAACATGGACAAAGCTATTGTTACTAAATGGATTAAAAAACAATGTAGCTATGAAAATAAAAATTATATTTTTCATAACGCTTTCTACGATGTGGGTTGGTTAAAAGCGATGGGTGTTGACATTAAAGGTAAAATAATAGACACTCTTATTGCTGCACCACTCGTAGATGAGAATAGGTTTAGATTTGATTTAAACACATTAAGTAAAGATTATCTACAAGAGTCGAAATCTGAAGCTCAACTCTACGAAGCAGCTAAGATGTGGGGCCTTGATCCAAAGGCAGAATTATGGAAGCTTCCTGCCTCACATGTTGGAGAGTATGCAGAACAGGATGCTGCAGTTACGTTACGTTTGTGGCAACACTTACGTACAGAAATTCTTCGTCAAAACTTAACTAATATTTTTGAGCTAGAAACGGACCTGTTTCCAGTTTTGTTTGACATGAAACAAAAGGGCGTTAGGGTAGATCTTGATAAAGCGGATAAGATTAAAAATAGTTTACTTGCTAAAGAAAATAATATCCTTCGATCCATTAGAAAGCTTGCTGGGATTGATGTCGAAGTCTGGGCTGCCGCTAGCGTGGCAAAAGCGTTCGATCGTTTATCGTTGCCATATGATACTACACCAACAGGGAAACCAAAGTTTGACAAGAACTTTCTTGCGACTCACGATAGCCCGCTTGCTAAAATGGTTGTCGAGTGTCGTGAGATTAACAAAGCGCGAACGACTTTTATCGATACCATCCTCAAGCATTCACACAGAGGGAGGATACACGCTGAGATCCACCAAATGCGTTCGGACGAAGGTGGAACGGTAACAGGTAGATTTAGTTACAGTAACCCAAACTTACAGCAAATTCCTGCAAGACACGCTATACTCGGCCCACTGATCAGAAGTATATTCATACCTGAGAAAGATTGTGAGTGGGGTATATTTGACTACTCGCAGCAAGAACCACGGCTCGTCGTGCACTATGCTAGTTTAAAAAACTATATGGGTGCAGGTAAGTTTGTCGATTCTTATCAGGAAGATGAGACAACAGACTTTCATCAGATGGTATCAGACTTAGCAGACATACCTCGTAAACAAGCAAAGACAATTAATCTTGGTTTGTTTTACGGCATGGGTAAAGGTAAGCTCATGTCTCAACTTGGTGTTGATCAAGAGACAGCAGAGGATTTATTAGCTGGTTATCATGAGCGAGTTCCGTTTGTAAAAAAATTAATGATGGACACTATGCGCAAAGCTAGTGAAAAAGGTTTTCTATCTACAATAGAGGGTAGAAGATGTCGTTTTGATCAATGGGAACCTGCAAATGAGTGGGGCAAAAAAGCACTATCGTTGTCAGAAGCACAACGTGAATACGGTGAACATCAAATTAAACGTGCCTGGACATACAAGGCATTAAACAGGTTAATACAAGGATCTGCAGCTGATCAAACAAAGAAAGCGATGCTTGAATTATACAAAGAAGGATATCTTGCTCATATACAAGTACATGATGAATTAGACTTTTCTGTTGCAAGTGATTGTGACAAGTATAAGATTCAAGAGATTATGGAGCAGGCAGTAAAATTACAGGTACCAAATAAGGTAGACGTGGAGTGTGGCCTCAATTGGGGCGACGCTGGTGACTAAAGTATTTATATTAGTTGTTAGTTTATGGGGATTTAATGGTGACTCATGGGTATTCACTGGTAATCAATTGGTCCTACAAGATAAATTTTTAGATAAAGAATCATGTCAAACCATGGGCCGTAGCTTCATGAAGTTTGAAATGAATAAATATTTTACATTTAAAGTACAATGTATCGAAGATATCAACAAAGAGACTTGACTATCCCATTTTATTAGTTTATATACATAATTAAATGAGAACATTGCAAGGTTCTCAGAGTATGGCTGAACAACTGTAACAAGGTAGTAAGGCACACTTAAGGAAAGATATGGACAAATGTCTGAAGGGTCCGAGGGTGGTTCTGAAGTACTAGTTAAACTCATAAGGTTTGATTTGTCGGGAAAAGGTTGGGGGTAGTCAAAGAATCCCCCTACTCACACAAATAGGAGAAAGTAATGACTGTTCTAAAAAAAGATTACGAAGCTGTATTTAAAGAAGGCTTCAAGCTTGGTAATAGATTAGCTAGAGCCAAGATTAATATTATGCGTGCTAGTGATTCTAAACGCATTGGTGATGAACCGATGGCAGAGCACTACCAAGAGTATGCTAAAACATGGATGGATCTCGCAAAAAATTGTGGCAGACGTTTTACACCGCCCGAGGCCCACTCACCACAACAGCCATCAATAGATCTTGGTGACGTTGAGTTTTTAGATCACAAGTACAATGATAAACCAGAGGAAGAAGATGGATATCAAGAAGTTCAAGTCGGTGGCAGTGGCAATTGACACCTATAATTTATTGAAGAAACTTGCTGCATTAGACGACAGGTCAGCAGGTATGCAAATAACACATTTAGTAAAGCAAGAAGCAAAGAAGAGAAAGATAGATGAAAAATAGTTTGATACAGCGTCTTACGAATGAGTATTTTAAACTTAATAAGAAAGCGAAGCGCGATCCACGGACCACACCAGAGTTTGTGGTTCGTGCTAGACTTTCTAGAATTGAAAAAATTATACAAAAAAGATACGGTAATATTTATTTTATGACGATGACTAATTTAGGCAATATCGTAATAGACAAGGAGGGTAAAGAAAATGATATGTTTCAATTGCAAAGGGAATGGATTTCTAAAGCTAAGTTGGGAAGGAGAACGAAGCATTGAACAATGCAAAGTATGTAACTCGTCGGGCGAAGTTAAGAATGATGAGCACTTTCACCAGTATTGGGACGACGGCGCAGGCTCACCTACCTACTACTACGGTCCGCCACTTGACGTTGAAGGAGATGAAGGCTTTAAAAACTACGAAATTTATCCAACCCTCACCAGTATCGACAGTTGGTAAGGGGAAAGACCCACCTTTTTAGTTGCGAAGTTTTACATTTTACTCTATCTTTTTGGGTTGAATTTATTTCATATATTCACTCCCAAGCGGGGCTGCCTGATTGGCTAACGGCTACATCTACGGTGGCCCCACGAAAAGGAAAGGACGTAAAATGGCTTTAAGACCAGGCGGTAAAGTAAAACGTAGACCAGGGCCCATTGGTAAACCACAACCAACACAAAAAGGTATTGGTAAACTAAAACCATCACAAAAACCTAAAGGTAGACCGAAACCTGGATCAAAACCAAAGGGTCCAGCAGGTGGACCTAGTCCTGGCTCAAAACCAAAACCAAGTGTACCAAGAATGCCTGTAACTAAAAAAGCCATGGGCGGTCAAGCGTCAGAGGGAGCTGCTAGAGGTGCATTAAAAAAGAAAAGAAAAACAGCTAGACAACAAGAATTAATGGATATGCTTAAAAGATTGTACGGTAATCAAAGCAGAAGAATGATTGTACCAAAAAAGAAACCGAAAAAACAATGAGTCACGAAGAAATACTGAAGCAAAGGGACTTATTAGACACGATCCTTGCCTCACGGACCAACCAGTTTGAGAGAATAGAAAATATGAAAATTATGGATTCAATTTACTTTAAGAAAAAATTGCCCGAGAATGTGGTGCTTTTTCCGTTACAAAGGATAAAACGCTATGTACATAGAACTACCAAAGAGCCCAATAAGAAAAATTTATAAGTGCGGTGATTGCAGTAATTACCACTTCAAATTCTTTGACCCTAAACACGACAGAACTTATACCCCTGAAGAATGGGAGAAGATTATGATTGATGGCAGAGAAGCATTGGATAAAGCACTAAGATTAGTAAGAGAAGATCCAAAGTTATTTGGTTAATCGCTACTTTCTATAGATGTTTTCTACCAAGTAGTCATACTTTTTATTTTATTAGACTACCAAGTAACAAGGTAACAAGGTAATAAGTAGCAGAATACTTACCTTTTTACGTTACCTATAGTAATATTTATAGGTAATGCAAAGTAACAAAATACTAAGATAACGCGATTTTGCTAGGTTTTTCGTAGTAAATATATTATCTTGTAAAAAACATCTATTGAAATGACTGAATTAGAAGAAGTAAAACTGCCAGATGCATTGTCAGATTTATTGTTTGATAAATCCATTACACCAAAACAAAGAAAATTTATTCTTTTGTTTGTCCATTCTGAAGGACTCAAAACAGCAACACAATGTGCAATTGAAGCTGGGTATGCAGCTGGATCTGCAAAGACCAGAGCTTCTGAATTACAGAATCCCGACAGGTATCCTCTTGTTGCAAAAGCTATTGATGCTGAGCGCAGAGCGTCTGTTGAAAGGTACAAGTGCAGTCAGGAAAGATCTTTATCTACATTAGCCAGAATAAGAGATCAAGCATCTGCTGCTGGTAATTACAATGCTGCCGTAGCTGCAGAGACCAGGCGTGGTCAGATAGCAGGTTTGTATGTAGACAAGAAAGAGATACTAACTGGAACTATTGATTCTATGTCAAGAGAAGAAGTTGAAAAGAAACTACAGGATCTTAAAGAGCAGTATAGTATTGAAACTACTTTTGAAGAGGTAAAAGAATTAGAAAATAAATCTTGACTATCTAAATAGTTGGGAGTATATAGTAATTAGGGCGAAAGAGTGTTTGTAAAAATAGATCGAGTGGCCCTTAAAAGGAGAAAGTTATGCATATAGATAAATACGTAGTGAACAACATTGGTACAAAATGGACTAAAGGTAAGGATAAAAAGAATTGTATACTGGATAGTCTTGACGGTATTGATGGTATTGAACTTAAAAAGTTAGTTCCGTTATTAGATCAGTGGTTTGAAACTGTTACTGGTGGTTGGTCTGATAAAACTGTTGAGTTAGTAATTAATGTAAAGGAGAATGAAAGATAATGGGTAAGAATTATGATTATACTCATATCTTTGATGGTGTGTATGCACCTGTAACGGAGTACACACCTTTACCCATGACTGAGCAATTGTTTTGGAGCCGTGTGGGTTGGTTACAACAAGCTATGATTAGAGCAGACAATTTTGAGTTTCGTCTGTTATGGTTTAACAAGTTGCAAGAGTTAATGAGGCTACAGCCATGATGTGGGTTTTATTGGTATTAGGTTTGTACTTTGTATTTTTTAATATGAAAATTTCACTATTTACAGTGTTAGTGTTTTATTTTGTTTGGTATCAATATATTAATTGATCCCATAGCTCAGATGGTAGAGCAATTCACTTTTAATGAATGGGTCGTAGGTTCGAATCCTACTGGGATCGCCAAGTGAAACCAGAGTCAAAACTATGGCAATTGGTTAAGAAAAATATACCAAGTATCCATTGGACTAGATTAGAATCGTGGGCAATGCCAGGCGTTCCAGATGTTTACGGCATCCAGGACGGCATTAGTGTTTTTGTTGAACTTAAAGTAACCAAGAGTAACAAGATAGCTTTATCGCCCTTTCAACATAACTGGCTTTACAGCCATTATTTGCAAGGCGGAAGATCTTTCATTATGCTTCAGACCCTCGGAGAGAGGGCACTCTACATTTTTTCGTCTGCCTGTCTCCATTCTCCATTGTCCATTGCCTCTGAACCACAGTATAAAATACAATTACCAGCGTCCCCCGCAGCGTGGGCAGCCGTTGCGAAGCACCTTCTCCACTCTCCATTGCCGAAGATCCCAAAGCAGAGGTCAAATACAAAGAATCCGTAGCCTTCCCTGGCAGCTGGTACAGCTCACCAGTTCTCCATCTCCATTGTCAAGCGTTACTAACCGTTACCAAAGGTAGAAAACCTTGGACTCGCACACCCTGCTGACGAACGTGGCGTGTGAAAAATAATCTTCTTTTTGCCCTTGACTATCGAATAAGATGGGACTATATTAGCTACATTAGAAAGGTAGAGCTATGACTGAAGCATTACAGAAGGATTACGAGAGGACCTGCGCAGAGCGCATAGAGAAACAATGGCAGCAGAGGCGAGAAGATCTGTCAGATCCTGAGTTTGAAGGACTCGGGTTTGACTACGTAGAACCACATACATTCACGGACCAGCTGGAGGGATACTGGCGCTGGCAGTTCTCCTGGGGCGGGCCCAGCGACGAGCTGCGCGCATTCGTTAACGAGAACAAAGAGATCCATCGCCTTGAATATTGGTTCATGGACTGGATGGACGGAGCGAAGCTGCAGCTGCAGCAGGGACCAGAGTGGCAGAGGATGCAAGAGATGATTGGAGTGGCATGATTTGGATCGTTGCATTACTGGCTTGTACTCATCACCCATACCTGGCCGCAGCCGTGTTGGCTGCGTACCTGGCATGGAAGAGCGTGTGGTCGTGACCCATTCCATTCCATTCCATTGGTATACTTGCACAACAGGTATAAATATATACAGGAGTCCCCGCACACCACGCCGTCAAAGTAAAAAAAAGATTTGACAAATAAAATTAGATGGGATAAAAGGGGATATTAACTAGAAAGACGAAAGGATAAAACAATGTCAAAAGCTGTTAATATATTAGAAGTTCTTGAAAAGGCACACCAAAGCCCAGACAAGATTAGTGAAAGAAATAAAAAAGCAATCGTAGATGCCTATGGTCGTGCCTTAACTATGAAGAAAGTATTAGACGACTTCATAAAAGTAAATCGTAATCTTATTACAGACATGGGTATGATACTTCATGGAAAGGATTACACAATTCATGTATCAGA
>CACGTA010000019.1 GCA_902575815.1 uncultured Alphaproteobacteria bacterium
ATATTATCATTTGATATTGAAACATAAAATCCCCAATTATGCTCTAAATTAAATAAGACTTTTTTTTTGAAAACTTTATAGCTTAAAATTTTATCAAATTTTTTCAAGACTTTTGAGCAATACCATCTTTATCAAACCAATGAGCATCATCTAGTTTAAACCCAATCTTAATTGATTGATTGGGCTGAATATCAGTTTGATAATTTAGTTTTATTGAAATTTTTTGTTCCCCTGATGTTGTGCCATACAAAAAACTATCAGAACCTAATTGCTCAACTGTTTCAACATTTAGTGATAACGAATTTTCGTCTTTAATTGATAAATGTTCAGGTCTTATTCCAAGACTCGTTGATTTAGACGGTGCTATTTCTTTTAAAGTATCTGGAAGATAGTCAAATTGTATAAAATTCATTTTTGGTGATCCAATAAAACCGGCTACAAACTTATTAGATGGTTTGTTATATAATTCTAAAGGTGCTCCAACTTGCTCAATAATTCCATCATTCATTACTACAATTTTATCAGCCATTGTCATTGCTTCTACTTGATCATGAGTTACGTAAATCATAGTATTACCTAATCTTGCATGTAATGCTTTTAACTCAACTCGTGTTGCAACTCTAAGTTCAGCATCTAAATTAGAAAGTGGTTCATCAAATAAGTATATTGATGGTTCTCTTACTATTGCTCTACCAATTGCAACTCGTTGTTTTTGGCCACCAGATAATTGACCTGGTTTTCTCTGTAAATATTCTTCCATTCTAAGTAGTCTTGCAGCTTCTAAAATACGTTTATTAATTTCATCTACTTCCATTTTTAAGTTTTCCAGTCCAAAAGCTAAATTTTGTCTAACACTCATATGTGGATACAAAGCATAGGATTGAAAAACCATTGCTAAACCTCTTTTTGCAGCAGAAATATTATTTACAACTTGTTCATCGATTAAAATATCACCCTTTGTAATCTGTTCTAATCCAGCAATCATTCTTAATAATGTAGATTTACCACATCCTGATGGTCCTACTAATACACAAAACTCTCCATTATTAATAAATAAATCAATGCCGTGAATTACTTCCAAGTTTCCATAATTTTTTCTTACTTGTTTTAATTCTAAAGTTGCCATAATTATTTAATTCCTGTGTTAGCGATGCCAGTAGTAATATATCGTTGTAGAAAAACAAATACTAAAGTCGTTGGTATAAGACTTACAACTGTCATTGCCAATCTGTAATGCTCTTGAGCTACATATTCACCTTGAAAATCTAGAAGACATAATTGAATAGTATATGCAGTTTTTGTAGTTGATACTGCAATCATTGGTAAAATTAAATCGTTCCATCTCCAAATAATTGATAAGATTGCAAGAACTGCTATTGCTGGTAATGCGAGTGGAAAAACTATTCTCCAATAAATACTCCATTCACTAGCAGCATCCATTCTTGCAGCTTCAAGAAGTTCATCTGGAATAGTTAACATATATTGCCGTAACATAAATACACCAGTAGGGGTTGCGGCTCCGGGTATAATAACCCCCCATAAAGTTCCATTTAAGCCAGTCACAGAAACCATTTTAAATATACCAACAATTAAAACCGAAGCTGGAACCATTAGAGTTGCGAGAATAATAATGAAAAATATTATTTGTCCATTGAATTTATATTTTGACAAAGCAAATGCTGCCATTGAATTTATTAAAACCGTGATTATTGTTGCAATAATTGTTACAAAAACTGAATTGTTCAAACACTTGATTGCATCAAAACTCATACCTCTTACATTATTTGTTAAAGGGTCTGAATAATTAATCCAAGAAGGTCGAAGTTTTTTATTGACGATTATATCTTCAGTAGGAATCTTAACAATACCACCCTGAGGATTTGAAATTAGCCTAGCATTAATAGTATCTTTATTTGTGTTTAATCTACTAACTGAATATTCCTCAATTTCATTAGTTTCTTTATTTTTTGCTGAAATTAAAATTTGAGAGGTAAATCCATTAGGCTTATAAGGTTTTAAACCAAGAAATTCTGATAAAAGTCTAACTTCCTCCTCATTTAAATTTATTAAATATTCTTCAGGGGTATATTCTTTTTTTGCATCAGGAAACATACTTGGATATTTTATTAACCACTCAGGAAAATTTTTTTCTTTGATAAGTTCCTTGGCATGATCAGAAACTAATCCTAAATGAGTTCTTAAAGCATAATATTCTTTACCTTTAAATTTTGTAATGAAAAGATTAGGGTCATTAACTTCTTTTTTATCTTCATCTCTCAATTCATTCCAATATATTACCCAATCTGGAAGATCTTTAATTATAAAAATTTCCTTTCCATCTGGTCCGAAAACTGTTGCTCTTACAACTCTGTCATAATCTAAAGGTAATAAGTTAGTATCTAATTTTTGAAGTAAAAATTGAGATTTTATAGAATTTAATAGTAACCACAATACAGGTAAAAAAATAATTAGAAATCCTAAAAAAAGATAAAGATAAGCAATCCAATCAATAAAAGAAAGTTTGTTTTTTCCATGGGTTCTCGAAAAAAATTTGATTACAGCGCTCAAAGTTTAACCTGCCTTCTGGTTAAATAAAACTGTAGTAATGATAAAAGAATTAACAATAAAGCAACTAGTAAAGATGCCATGGCAGCAATGCCTAATCCAAAAGTCGTTTTCTGACCTCTTAAACCAGCTGTTTCAAAAATATATGAAACTAATGAAATCCAACCAACTTGTAATGCAAATAATTCTTCAAAAGCCTGAAAAGCTTTTATTAAAGATAAAACTGTAACAACTAAAAGAATAGGCATTAAAAGAGGAAGGGTAATTCTCCAAAATGCCCTCTGATCTGATGTTCCATCCATTTCTGCTGCTTCATATAAATCTTTTGGAATTGATTGTAAGCCAGCTAATAAAATTAACATATAAAATCCTAAGTGAGCCCAAGTATAAATAAATACTGACCAAAACATTGTCCATGAAGGATCTGTTAACCATTGAATAGGTTGGTCAATCCAATTCCATTCCATTAAAGTTTGAGACAATAATCCTTGTCTTTTTAGAATTAAAGTCCAAAGAAAAGCAACTACGACTGGACTAAGCATGACTGGGTAAAAATATACGGCTCGCCAAAAAGCCCTTCCTACTATTTCTCTATTAAGAACAACTGCTGTTATTAAAGCTACCACGATCATTATAGGAACTTGGAATAAGACAAATATGAATGTATCTGCTATTGAAGCTTTAAACTTATCATCCTCCATATTTTCAATACCAGTATCAATTTGTGTCTCTAGAATTATTCTAGATAAATTATCTGAGCCAGAGTAGTCTCTTGAAGAAAAGTTAATACTTTCTCCATCGGTTACCGAAAATCCAAAATTCATAAAAAGTGGTAAAAAAGTAAAAAGACCAAAAATTAATATGTTAGGAAATAAAAACAAGTAAGGTAAACTTTTTGTACCACTTAGTCTTTGTGCAAATTCTATTGGCCATCCAATAACTGACATGAGTCTAGAAACATTTCCAATGACCCCTTTGGATAATAAAAATCCAATAAACAAATAAATAAATATTACAAAATACCAGTAATTAAAATTTAATATATTTTCAGACATTAATTTAACTAAGGCCGATTTTAAATCGGCCTTAGAATTAAAATTTATTCAGCAATCTTCGCAGCTACATCTGCATCAATTGCTGCCAAAGCTTCATCAAGAGTCATCTCTCCTGTAATTGCTTTAGTTATATAGTCAGGAACAATTCCATATATTGCAAAGTTTTTATTATAACCTTG
Source organism: uncultured Alphaproteobacteria bacterium (assembly GCA_902575815.1). Taxonomy (GTDB): domain Bacteria; phylum Pseudomonadota; class Alphaproteobacteria; order HIMB59; genus CACPNW01. The sequence continues at coordinate 3,800 of CACGTA010000019.1, forward strand.
GAACCAATAAGCTTGAGGAGTTGTATCTGCCGCTTTTCCTGCATTTGCTGCAAAAATTGCAAGACCTTCAGCAACATTAGGACTAACACCTGTATAATCTATACCAGATTTTTGTAAACCTTGGTGAGCAGTAATATTACTTGTAGAAGCAGCAAATTTTTCAGCATTTTCTGTTTGTGACATAAAATCGATAAATGATGCTGCAGCCTCTGGATGTTGTGTTGATTTAAATGCAACTATACCTGATCCACCTGGCATTGCTCCACATCCGCCTGGACCACAAGGAATAGGTACTACCTTCCACTCAAAATCTGTGATGTTAGTATCATAGTTTCCTAGCATCCATGAACCCGACATGTGCATTGCAACTGTTCCATCTAGAAATAAAGGAGCGGCATTTCTGTAAGAAGTACCTGCACCTGCAGGCCAACCTTCAGCCGGCATTAATCCTTCTTCATGCCAACCAACAAATACCTCAGAAAATTTTCTAAATCCTTCATCGACTAAAATCGGTGTTCCATTTTCATGAAACTTTGCTCCATAAGAAAAAGCTGGTCCAGCCCATCTATGTGCAGTTCGATCTAATGCAAGACCTGCTGTTAAACCAAGTTCCGATTTTACTTGTCTTAAGGCTTCAGCCCAATCGTCCCATGTAGCACCTTCTTCAGGCATATCAACGCCTGCATCTTCAAACATTGTAACATTTACGTAAGGCCCTGTAACAGTTAATTGAGTTTGCCAACCGTAAATACCATCATCACCTGAAGGTTTTCTGTACCAAGGAAGTGTTGCGCCATAATTTGCTTCCCAATATGAAGAATCAACATAAGGTTTTAGGTCTAAATAGAATTTATTTAATCCTCCTAAATTTGTTACTCTAGCTAAATCTGGTGCAGCACCTGATTCTAATTGATTTTCTAGTTGTTCTCTTATTACTTCATATCCAACTGTTTCAATATTTAATGTATGACCAGTTGATGCTTCCCATGACTTAGCCATGTCTGCGATAGTATCACATTCATTAATATCTTGATAACATATGAACTTCAATTCTGCAGAATTTACAGTAAATGAAGCTGAAGCAACAAAAAGAAAAATAGCCAATATTCTTTTCATAATTCCTCCAATTAAATTTAATATAATATTGATAACACGAACCCATACGAATTCAAAAAAAATTAATGTAATTTATAAGAAAAATAGTGGTTATTTATATAATTAGTCTTTGAATTTTTTTATTTTCATGGTTTGGGAGAAAATTATTAACTATAGTTAAAATAATAATGATTGGATACCTAGGATTAGCACGAGAAACTTTTGATGTACGTTTTGCAATGTCTAAGTTTTTAGAAGGTAAAAAAGTTTTACGAAATATATTTACTGAAATAAAAGGAATTGATTATTTAATTACTAATAATGAATTATCAGATAAAGCATTTAAATATTTTAAAGATAATAATTTTAAAAAAATTATAATTTTTCAAACTACATTTACAGATGCAAAATTTTTATTACATTTTGCTAGAAAGATAAATAAACCTTTGTGTATTATTGCCTTTCCAGAGCCACGAACAGGAAAGAGGTTAAGACTTAATTCAGTATGTGGATTAAATTTAGGAATGCACTCATTAATTAAAAATAATATTAATGCTGAATTCATATTATATAATAGTCATAAAGATGTAGAAAAAAGAATTAAAAAATTCATTAATAAAAAAATTTATAATAATAAAATAATTGAATGGAAACAGATTAGAAAAAAAAGTAATAAAAAAATAGATATAAAGAAACAAAAAATTGGACTTGTTGGTGAAAGACCTGAAGGTTTTGATACATGTGATTATTCATTATTGGAAATTAGGAAAAAATTAAATTTTGATATTAAAAAAATAAAATTAAATGAACTATTTTCAGAATCTAAGAAAATTAAAAAGTCAGTTTTAAATTCAACACAAATAAAAATTGAGAAAAATTTGAAGAATTCAAAAAAATTAAATCAACAAGAATTAAAAAAAAGTATTTCAATATACCATGGATTAAATACACTTCAAACAAAACACGATGTTCAAGCATTTGCAGTTAGATGTTGGCCAGAAATGTTTACAGAATATGGTTGTGCTTCTTGTGGTCCTATGGCTATGATGAATGAAAAAAAAATTAGCAGTGCTTGCGAAGCAGACGTTTTAGGAGGAATAAGTTGCAACATACTAAACCAATTAAACAATCAACCTTCTTTACTAGTGGATATTGTCGATATAGATGAAAAAGATAATTCTGTTGTTTTTTGGCATTGTGGGTTAGCGCCTCTTAGTATGTCTAAAAAAGGTGATGCAAAAGCGGATATACATTCTAATAGAAAAAAACCACTACTTCATAATTTTGCTTTTAAACCAGGAGATATAACAATATTCAGAGTTTCAAAATCAGCAAGCAAATTAAAATTTTTTGTACTTAAGGGAAAAGTGATCAATAGGAAAAATTCATTTACTGGAACTTCAGGTGTAGTAAGTTTTGGCAAAAATACAAAAAATAAAATAGAAAAAATGTTTAAAGGTGGACTTGAGCATCACGTTGCTTTTACTTATGGTGACTATTATAACGAAATTGTTAATCTAGGTAATCAAATGAAAATTCCAATATACACAGTATGAGCAAAACTTTTAAATATGGGATAATAGGTGCTGGATCAATGGGTCGTGAACATATCAGAAATGTTAATATAATTGATGAAGCAGAAATTGTTGCTTTAAGTGATCCACATGATGAATCAATTAATCAATCTTTATCATTACTTAATAAAAAAGTTCCATGTTTTACAAACTATAATGAAATGATACAAGCTGATCTTGTTGATGGGTACATAATCTCTACTCCTAATTTTACTCATATAGATGTACTAAAAGATGTAATTAAAACAAAGAAACATATCTTAGTAGAAAAGCCGTTATGTACAACAATTAAAGATTGTATCGAATTTAGAGATTTGACTAAAAATTATCCAGGTCTAATTTGGACCGCAATGGAATATAGATATATGCCACCCATAAAAAGAATGATTGATGAAATTCATAATAAAACAATTGGTAATTTAAAAATGTTATCAATTAGAGAACACCGATTTCCTTTTTTAGTTAAGGTGAATAATTGGAATAGATTTGCGGAAAATACAGGAGGCACATTAGTTGAAAAATGCTGTCATTTTTTTGATCTAATGAGGTTAATTGTGAATAGTGAAGCGAAACAAGTTTATGCAAGTGGCAATCAAGATGTTAATCATTTAAATGAAAAATATAACAATAAGACTCCTGATATTCTTGATAATGCCTATGTGATTGTTGATTTTCAAAATGGAGTTAGAGCCTTGCTTGATCTTTGTATGTTTGCTGAAAACTCAACAAATCAAGAGGAGTTATGTGCAGTTGGAGATATCGGTAAAATTGAAACTGCTGTACCTTCAGCTAGCTCAGGCAAAAACTCATCTGAATTAAGGATTGGATATCGAGGAAGAAATTTTGAAAATGGAAAAACTCTTAATGAGCTTGTGGAAGTTGATGAAGAGATTTTAAAAGTAGGAAATCATCATGGCTCTACATATTATGAACATATTTCATTTCTTGATTCTATTAAAAGTTCTAAACCAGCTGCTGTAAGTCTTAATGATGGTTTACAAGCAGTTGCTATTGGTGAAGCTGCAGAAATTTCTATAAAAGAAAATAGAATTGTTAAAATGGATGAATTTAAAATTTAAAATTAGAAAAAAAATTCGTTTGTTTTATTCATAATAAACTCACTTACTCTTGTATTCGATTCTTCTGTAACTCCTGCAATATGTGGTGATAGAATACAATTCATATCGTTTGTAATATTTTTTAAAAATATTTTGTTTACTGGTTCATGTTCATAAACATCTAACGCAAATCCTGAAATATAATTATTCTTATACGCTTCAAGTATGTCTGTTTCATTTATAATTCCTCCTCTAGAAGAATTAATAATAATTGGTTTATTATTCATTTTTTGAAATGTTTTTTTATCAAATAAATATTTTGTTTCATTATTTAATGGTACATGTATAGAAATTATATTAGCTAAAGAAAGAATATTTTCAAAAGTTACTTTTTTAACATTATGTTCTTCCATTTCTTGAGAGGTAATAAAAGGGTCAAATGAAATAGTAGTAACTTCAAAAGCATTTATAAGTTTTAAAACTTTTTTTGCTATATCACCAAATCCTATTAGACCTAAAATTTTTCCCTTTAACTCGTTCGTAGCAATTGACGTTCTAGGCCATTGTCCATTTTGTGTTTTTGCATTTATTAACTTTGTTTTCTTTAATAGGCTAAGTGAAGAACTTATTACATATTCTGCTACAGAGTCAGCATTCATCCCAGTCGCTGGTTGAACAAATATATTATTTTTTTTACAGTATTCAGTGTCAATATTATCTAGACCTACACCAAGTCTACCAATGTACTTTAAATTTACTGCTTTCTCTAAAATAGATTGATTTAAATTTGTTTTATTTCTTACAATTATTCCGTCAAATTTATTAATTTCTTTTTTTAAATAATCAGAATTTTCCCAAATATCTTTTTTATAGATTACTTTAAAATCTTTACTTAATATTGTTAATGCTTCTGGATCTATAAATTCTGTAATTAAAATATTTATCATTTAATTTTACTAATTTTTATTTTTTTTGAAAATTTACTAACCAAACTAATTGTAGGTATTGAATATATACCTCCACTTTGCATACATTTTAAAGTTGCAGCAGCAGATGCAAAAATGATACTTTCTATATTTGATTTATTTAGAGACAAGGCTGATGCAAAAGCTCCATGAAATACATCTCCTGCACAATTTGTTTCAACAGTTTTAACTTTTGGAATTTTACAGTGATACAATGAATTGTTATCTACCCAAAGAACACCTTGGGAACCTAATGTGACCGCTACAAATTTTTGTGTTTCATTAAATATCTCAAAAAGAGCAGTTTTCATATTTGAATTTCGCTTATATGTTTTTAAACCCTCTTCAGAAAATATGGGATGAGAAGCATTTTTAACAATTTGTGATATATGTGATGTTTTTTTAAAATTATCTAGATCGGCAACACATTTAATATTATTTTTGTTAGTTTTTTTGGTAATTTCAGTAGCTATTCTAATCCACCTCATATCTACTGCATAAATATCTTTTTTTCTGAAATCTAAATTTGGTATTTTCTTATAATTAAGTAACTTTGGATCATTATACGCAGCTAGCAATCTTTCACCATTTATATCTTCAATTACAAAACTTTGTGAGGATTTACATTTTTTTATTGAAATAGATTTATTGATATTAATTTTAAATTTTTTAAATTCATTTTTTAAGAAAACAGAAGCATCATCATCTCCAAATTTTCCAATAAATTTAGTATCACAACCCAATTTTTTAGCAGTAAATGCTGATACTGCTGCTGAACCACCTAACCTTTTATCAATACCTCTAGATAAAACTTTAATTGGTTTTTTTGGAAACTGATCTATCCTACTTATATTATCTAAAAATATTGATCCTGCACAAATGATCATAAATATTTAGAGGTATTTAACTATACCTATGAACTTTCTAAATCTATCTCTGATCGTTATAGGGTTTAGAGGAATTGGATCAATTTTGATATTCCCAGAATTAATTTTAGAGATAATTACGTAAGAGTTATTTTGATCTTTAATAGCTTTTGATAATTCATTTACTGTTTCATCTCCAGAACATTCAATTACATTTTTACAACCAGCGCCTATTGCAACATCTTTTAAAGAAGTATTTTCATCAGTAAAAGTTTTTTGATCTCCTGTTGATCCATATGATCCATTATCAATTATTAATAAAGTATAATTTGATGGTGCTCTATTGCCAATTGTTGCTAGTGTATTCATGTTCATTAAAACAGATCCATCACCATCTATACTAATAACATTTTTATTTTGAGATAATGACAAACCTAAACCAATAGAAGAAGACAAACCCATACTGCCTAACATATAAAAAAAGTTTGGTTGATCGTTAATTTTATATAATTCTTGAGATGGAAGACCTATATTACAAATAACCAAGTTATCTTTAAGAATATTTTGTATTTTATTTAATAAGTCAAACCGGTTCATTTATCATCTTTCATTAAATTGAAATCACATAATATAGCAACTGGTGACTCAACAACTTTTGAGTGTTTGCTAAATGTTGAAATTTTCTCAAGATCATTTTCTGAAGAACAATGCAACATAGGTATTCTTAACGTTTGTAAAATATCTTCAGTTATTTTAGCCATTCCACCTTGTGCTCCTACTGGCTCACCTGGTGTACCTCTGTAACTAATTAGAAAAACAACAGGCATTTGATATAATTGTAATAATGAAACAATTGCATTCACTGAATTACCTATTCCTGTATTCTGCATCATTATACAAGGAAATTTGTTTCCTAAATAAGCTCCAGCACAGATACCCATACCCTCTTCCTCACGTGGTACAGCCGAATAGTAAACATCATTATCTTTTTCAAGAATATCAATCATGTTAGCTAATAACTTACAAGGAACACTTAAGTAAAAATCTACACCACCCTTTTTTAAATTATCGATAATTTTTTTACTGATTTTCATTTTTTTTGATGTCTATAGATATAAAATGATTAAACAATAAATTAATTTATTTAAAATCATTTCTTAATTTTATTTTAGTATTTGAAGTATATTTTTCACCTTTTTTTAATATAGTTGATGGAAAATGTGGTTGATTAATAGCATCAGGGAAGATTTGTGTCTCTAAACACATTCCATATTGTAAACCATAATTTCTATCATGTTTTCCGTTGTATGACTCCTTCATCATGTTACCAGTATAAAATTGTATTCCAGGTTGATCAGTTGAGTATTCTACTCCCATGCCGGTAATTTTACTATAGATGGAAGCTATAGATTTATCAATTGAATGATTTTTAAGAACATAATTGTGATCAATACCACCACTCTTTAAAAAAGTATTATTTATTTCAAACGAATTATTTAGATCATATTTTGTATTAACAACATCTAATAGTTTACCTGTTGGAATTGAATCCTCATCAGTTTCGCAAATTTGATTAGATGATATTCTAACAACATGGTCAGTAATATTTTTATAATTATCTTTATGACCATGGAAATTCCAATAATTATGATTAGTCATATTAACAATAGTATCTTGATCTGTAGAAACTTTAAAAGATATTATAATTTCATTTCTATTATTAAGTTCGTAAATAGTTTTACAATCTAAGTTGCCTGGATAATTTTCTTCTAAATGTTTAGAGAAATAAGAGAGCTCTACTTTTATACTTCCACTTGTTTTTTTAATATCAACTATTTTCCATATTTTTTTATTGAAACCTTCTTTACCTCCATGAAGATGATTATTTTTTTCATTAGAATACAAATTATACTCTTGTCCATTAAGAGTAAATTTACTTTGGTCTATTCTATTACAAACTCTCCCAATAATTGCATTAAAATATCCATTGGATTTCAAGCAATCATCTAAATTACCGTAACCTAATAATACATCCTCTGTTTTAGAATCATTAGAAGAAGTTGGGATACAAACTTCACTTATATAACCACCATATGTATAAAAGCTAAAACTGTAATTATTTGAGTTAATAATATTGACTATATCAATATCTAAACCTTTATCATTTTGAAGTTTGGTAATTTTATATTCCATTATATTTTTCTTAATCTTTGAAAATTATTTTTTCTTTGTTGAAGATAGATGATTAATCCACCTAGAACTATAAAAAAAGCACCTGGGAAGAGTTGATCCACTGGCCATTCTGCAAAAAATATCCAACCTAAAATAAGTGCAAAAAATATCTCAATATAATCAAATGGCATAATTTTGCTAAGTTCTGCTTTTCTAGCACCATAGATTAATAATAAAGTTCCAGATCCTCCTGCTATTCCCATTAAACAAACTACTAAAAAATCATTTATACTTTTGAAATTTTCCCACATACCAAAAAACACCACTAACATACATGCAACTATGATTGTCCCTGTTTGACCGTATAAATTAATAAGTGGTGAAGGAACATGATCCTCAAAACTTAAAGAAGTTACTCTTGCTAACGAATATCCTAAAGCAGCAAGTATTGGAAGTAGTAACATATAATTAAAATCTGATGACCAAGGTTGCATTATTAAAACAATACCTGCAAAACCAGAAATTACTGCACTCATTTTGAACCAACCAAATTTTTCACCTAGTATAGGAATAGCAAGAAGAGTAACCATCATAGGTCCTGTGTATTCCATGGTAGCGACTAAAGCAAATGGTAGGTAAGCATAAGAAGTGTAGAGACACAATTGAGCCAAGGCTACAAAAACTCCTCGAAATAATCCAAGCTTCCATTTTGTAATTTTTATTTGTCTACCGTTACGGTGCCAATCTTGGGAAAAATATAAAGCAATAACACATGGAATCATCCCAAATAAATTTCGAAAAACAGAAAGTTGAGCAGCTGGGTAATCGTTTCGCAAAAACTTTATCGCTATGCCCATACAATCTAATAAGAACAAACCTGAAAGTGATAGGATAACAGCTAAAAATAAATTACTTTTCATAAAATGATATGTGTTTTTAAAAGATACTTTTTTATAAAACACAACACTGGTCTACCCAGTGACCTGGTTCAACTTCAGTAAGGCCCATTGTTATCTCGCCACCTTTGCAATCTATTCCAGGGTTAGGACATCTTGTTCTAAATACACAACCTGGCGGTGGATTTAATGCACTAGGTATTTCTCCTTTTAGTTCAATAGCTTCAGATCTTTTCTCTGGATCAATTGAAGGAATAGAAGATAATAATGCTTTAGTGTACGAATGTTTAGGGTTCTTAAATAATTCTCTTGAGGGGCCCATTTCAACTATATGCCCTAAATACATAACTGCAACAACATCACATACATGCGCAACAACGCTTAAATCATGACTAATAAATAAGTAAGTAAGGTTAAGTTCAGTTTGAAGTTGTTTTAAAAGATTTAATATATCTGCTTGTATTGATACATCTAAAGCAGCAACACTTTCGTCTGCTACAATAAATTTTGGATTACTTACTAAGGCTCTTGCAATTGATATTCTTTGTCTTTGTCCTCCAGAAAATGCATGAGGGAATCTTCTTAAATGCTCAATATTTAGTCTACATTTAGCTGCGATATCTCTTACTCTTTCAT
>CACGTA010000020.1 GCA_902575815.1 uncultured Alphaproteobacteria bacterium
TTTATCAACAAATGCAGGAGCAAATAACAAATATTGCCTCCTCAATTGTCTTCTTTAGTCTTGAAATTAATGAAATTTCTGAAAAAAATTTAAAAAAAATTTATGCCGATAAAAAACTAAAGATTTATAAAAACTGGATAAAAAATATTCGAAAATTCAAACCTTATCAATTGGATGTTGAAACAGAAAAATTACTTCAAGAAAAAAGTATTACTTCTAGATCAGCCTGGGTTAGACTATTTGATGATACAATTGCCTCACTTAAATTCCCCTTTAAGGGAAAAAATTTATCTAGCGCTGAAATTTTTAATTTTCTTTCAGATAAAAATGAAGCAAATCGTAAAAAATCAGCTGAAGTAGTATCTGCTGTTTTAAAAGATAACATTACTTTATTTACATCTATTACTAATAATCTTGCAAAAGACAAATCAATCAATGATAAATGGAGAGGATTGCCAAATCCAGTCAGTTCAAGAAATTTATCTAACGTTGTTGAAGATGAAGTTGTAGAAGCCTTAAGTGAAACAATAATAGATAATTATCCAAAAATTGCACATCGTTATTATAAAATAAAATCTAAATGGCTAAAAAAGAAATCTTTAATGTATTGGGACAGAAATGCACCTCTTCCTTTCCAATCACATAGTATTTATTCCTGGAAAGATGCAAGACAAATTGTAACTAATGCTTATTCAAATTTTGATAAGAGAGCAGGAAATATTGTGAATAAATTTTTTGATAATTCCTGGATACACGCTCCCGTAAAACCAGGAAAATCTCCCGGTGCCTTTGCTGCTTCTACTGTTCCATCAGTTCATCCATTCATACTTGTTAATTATCAAGGCAAAGCAAGAGATATAGCTACTCTAGCTCATGAACTAGGACACGGAATCCATCAATATTTAGCAGGACAAAAACAAACTTATTTTAATTCTTCAACTCCTTTAACTCTTGCTGAAACAGCAAGTGTTTTTGGGGAAATGTTAACTTTTAAATCTCTTTTATCTATTACGACAAAAGAAAATGAACGTAAGGGGCTTTTAGCAAACAAAGTCGAAGATATGCTAAACACTGTTGTAAGGCAAATTGCATTTTTTGAATTTGAAAAACGTATTCATCATCAAAGAAAAATTAAAGAATTAAGTGTTGATGAGATTTGTGAAATTTGGATTGATGTTCAAAAGAAAAGTTTAGGGCCATCAATAAAATTTAATGATGATTACAAATATTTCTGGAGCTACATACCCCATTTTATTCATTCACCATTTTATGTTTATGCATATGCTTTTGGTGATTGTCTTGTTAATTCTCTTTTTAATGTTTACGAAAGCAAACTCCCAAAATTTGAAGACAAATACATTACTTTATTAGAGAGCGGTGGTAGTGATACATATGATAAACTATTGAGGCCTTTTGGTTTAAATCCGAAGAAAAAAGATTTCTGGCAAAAAGGAGTTAATGTTATTGAGAATTTGATTGACCAATTAGAAGAATAAAATTGATGAAAGATAAAGAAGCAAAGTCTCTAACAAAACAACTTACCAGGTATGCCAAAGTTGGCGGTGTTGTTGGAAAATTAGCCACTAAACTTGCAAGTCAAAGATATTTAGGTGTTAAGTTAGATAAAGAAAAACATGCTTCAGAAATAAGAGCTGCTCTTGGAAGTATTAAAGGGCCATTAATGAAAGTGGCACAATTATCAGCAACTATACCTGACTTACTTCCTGATGAGTACGCTCAAGAGCTTATGCATTTACAGTCTAATGCTCCACCGATGGGATGGTTGTTTGTTAAAAGAAGAATGGCTGCAGAATTAAATCAGGACTGGCAAAAAAATTTTATTGATTTTGATAAAGAAGCAACAAGAGCAGCTTCTCTTGGACAAGTTCATAAAGCTAAAATAAAAAATGATGATATAGTCGCTTGCAAACTCCAATACCCAGACATGGCTTCAGCAGTAAGTGCTGATCTTTCACAATTAAAAATGATTTTTTCAATTTATCAGTCCTATAATAAAGCGATCAAAACTGATGAAGTATACAAAGAAATTACTGACAGACTTAAAGAAGAGCTAGATTACGAAAGAGAAAAAAAATTAATGGCTGTATTTAGAAATATATTTTCAAATATAAATTTTGTTCATGTTCCAAAAACCTATGATAAATTATCTACAAAAAGATTGCTAACTATGAGTTGGCTGGATGGTGAACCTATTTTGAATTTTAAAAAATCTTCTAAAGAAACAAGAAATACATTAGCTGCTAATATGTATAAAGCGTGGTATAAACCATTCTTTGAATACGGAGTGCTTCACGGTGATCCACATTTAGGAAATTATTCTGTACAAAAAAAAGACCTTAGTATTAATATATATGACTTTGGTTGTATGAGAATTTTTAATGGTAATTTCATTCAAGGTGTAATTGACTTATATTTTGCTCTTCAAGAAAAAGACAATTCAAAGGCAGTTCATGCATATGAGCAATGGGGATTTACTGACATTACAAAAGAGAAATTAAAAGTATTAAATAAATGGGCAGGATTTTTATATTCACCTTTGATGGAAGATCAAGTTCAAAAAATACAAGAAAGCGATAGTGGTATATATGGAGCACAAATTGCATCTGAAGTTCATCAAGAACTTAAAAAACTAGGCGGTGTTAAACCTCCAAAAGAATTTGTGTTCATGGATAGAGCGGCAGTTGGGCTAGGTTCAGTATTTATGCATTTAAAGGCTGAAGTTAATTGGTACAGAATATTCCATGAGCTCATTGAAGATTTTAACTCAAAAAAATTAATGAAAAACCAACAAAAAGCTTTAAATTTAGCTGACCTATCAATATAAGAACCCATGCTCTTATCTGCTATTAAAGAAAATGATAACAATGAGACAAGAGTCTCTATCTCCCCTGAATCAGTAAAACTTTTTTCTAGATTGGGTTTTGAAGTTATAATTGAAAATGGAGCTGGAGAAACTTCAGGATATCAAAATTTAAATTATGAAGAAGCTGGAGCAAAAATTGTTACTAGATCTGAATGCCTGAAGGCTGATGTTTGTTTATGTGTTAGAATGCCAAGCACTGATGACATAAATAACTTAAAAAGTAATTCATTACTTATTGGAATTTTAAACCCTTATGAAAATAAATCTGAATTTTCTAATTTAAATAAAAACAAAATATCATCATGTTGTATGGAATTAATTCCTAGAATAAGTAGAGCACAAAGTATGGATGTTCTATCATCTCAAGCTAACTTAGCGGGGTATAGAAGTGTAATTGATGCAGCAGAGCAATTTGGAAAGGCTTTTCCAATGATGATGACTGCTGCTGGAAGAGTAAATCCAGCAAAAGTCATGATACTTGGTGTAGGAGTTGCTGGTTTACAAGCTATAGCTACTGCAAAAAGACTTGGGGCAGTAGTGTCTGCCACTGATGTAAGAGCAGCAACTAAGGAACAAGTTGAAAGTCTTGGTGGAAAATTCATAATGGTTGAAGATGATGAAGCTCAAAATGCTGAAACTGCAGGTGGGTATGCAAAGGAAATGAGTGAGGATTATAAGAAAAAACAAGCTCAATTGATAGCTGAAACAGTTTCAAAACAAGATATTGTAATTTGTACTGCTCTTATTCCTGGAAAAAAAGCGCCAGTCTTAATAACAGAAGACATGGTTTCTTCCATGATACCGGGTTCAGTAGTAATTGATTTAGCAGTGGAAGCTGGTGGTAATTGCCCTTTAAGTAAAATGAATGAAGTAGTAGTGCATAATGGAGTAAAAATCGTTGGATATGGAAATGTTCCTGGAAGAGTAGCCAAAGATGCATCAGCTCTCTATGCAAAAAATATTTTTAACTTCTTAGGCTTGTTAATAGATAAAGAAAATAAAAAAATAAATTTTGATTTTGATGACGAAATAATTAATTCTGTTTTGCTAACGCATGACGGGGATGTAAGATTGGAGCAATTTAAGTAATATGGAAGCACATTCTTCAGAAGTTTTTGTTATTGGACTAACCGTATTTTTCTTAGCTTGTATAATTGGCTATTATGTAGTTTGGTCTGTTACTCCTGCTTTACATAGTCCATTGATGGGTGTGACAAATGCAATATCAAGTGTAATCATAGTTGGGGCAATATTGGCAGCTGGTCCTCAAGGTTTTGATACTTCAAAAATTTTTGGATTAATTGGTGTTGTATTAGCATCAGTTAATATTTTTGGAGGTTTCTTAGTTACATATCGAATGCTTTCGATGTTTAAGAAAAAAACTAAAAAAACAAAGGAAAAAGAATAATGTCTTCTAATATGGTTGCGATATTATATTTAATTTCTGCGTTATTATTTATCTTTGCTTTAAGAGGTTTATCTCACCCTGAATCTTCAAGAATGGGTAACATTTTTGGTATCATTGGAATGATTATAGCGGTGTTTACAACACTAATGTTTAAATCTGTTCTTAGTTATTATGAAATTGGAGCCGCAATACTAATTGGAGGTGCCATAGGGTCATTTATTGCTCTCAGAATTGAGATGACAGCATTACCTCAGTTAGTAGCAGCTTTTCATAGCTTAGTAGGTTTAGCAGCCGTTTTTGTTGCTGCAGCTGCATTCTATGATCCCGTAGCTTTTAGTATTGGAAAAGTTGGTTCAATTAAAACAGCTAGTTTAGTTGAAATGAGTATTGGAACATTTATTGGTGCTATTACTTTTTCTGGTTCAGTTTTAGCTTTTGGAAAATTACAAGGTACAATTTCAGGAAAACCTATAGTATTTAAGTTCCAGCATCTTATAAATGCACTAATTTTCCTTCTAATTATTTTCTTGATTGTTTTATTTGTAATTAATCAATCTCCAACAATCTTTTGGACAATAGTCATTGTATCAATATTACTAGGATTTCTTGTAGTAATTCCTATTGGTGGAGCTGATATGCCAGTTGTCGTTTCTATGTTAAACTCTTATTCAGGTTGGGCAGCTTGTGGCATAGGATTTACCCTAAGTAATAATCTCTTAATTATAACTGGTGCTCTTGTTGGAGCTTCTGGTGGAATATTGAGTTATATAATGAGTAAAGGGATGAATAGATCCATTATTAATGTTGTTTTAGGAGGTTTTGGTGGTGAGCAAGACACTAGTGCTAGTAAGGATAACTCAGACAAAATTGTTAAACAAGGTAATGCAGAGGATGCTGCATATATAATGAAAAACGCAGACTCTGTAATTATTGTACCAGGATATGGAATGGCTGTAGCGCAAGCTCAACATGCTTTAAGAGAAATGGGTGACATATTAAAAAAAGAAGGAATAGACGTAAGATATGCAATACATCCAGTTGCTGGAAGAATGCCTGGTCATATGAATGTTTTGCTAGCTGAAGCTAATGTCCCCTATGAAGAAGTCTTGGAGCTAGATGAAATTAATCATGATTTTCCTATGACAGAAGTTTCTTTTGTTATTGGGGCAAATGATGTAACAAATCCAGCTGCAAAAACGGATGAGTCATCTCCTATTTTTGGTATGCCTATTCTAGATGTAGAAAAATCTCAGAGTGTTCTATTTGTAAAACGTTCAATGGCAACTGGTTATTCTGGTGTTGATAATGAGTTGTTTTATAGAGATAATACAACTATGCTATTTGGAGATGCAAAAAAAATGTGTGAGGATATCGTAAAAAGTCTTTCTACTTAATCGTTATTTCTTTTTGCAGACTTCCTAGCTCTTCTAATATTTTCCTCTTTTTCTCTAGCACGTTTCAAACAAGGTTTTTCATAATGTTTACGTAGTTTCATTTCTTTATACAAACCTTCACGCTGCATTTTCTTTTTAAGCGATCTAATTGCTTGTTCTACGTTGTTATCTTTTACATTTACAAAAAGTGTCATAGGGACGCGCTAGTAACACAAACTCATATTATTTGCAAACGGATATATTGAATTAATCTATTGGTATATTAGAAAAAATACTTATATTAATTATGTGTCTATTCTCAAAATATCAAAAATTGGTCATCCAATCTTGCTAAAAGAATGTTCTGAGATAAAAGAATTCTCTTCAGATTCTCTAAAAAAAATAGTTTATGATATGTCTGAAACAATGCTTGACTATAACGGTATAGGTTTAGCTGCACCCCAAGTGCATATTTCAAAAAAAATAATAGTATTTCGTAATCCTGATAATGAAGAGAAAGATAAAATTGAGATAACACCATTAATAAATCCTATTTTTACACCCATGGGAAAAGAAACTGAGGATGATTGGGAAGGTTGTTTATCAATACCTGGCATGCAGGGTTTAGTTAGAAGATTTAAAAAAATCAAATATTCTGGATTTGATCTTGATGGTAAAGAAATTGAAAATGAAGTTGAAGGCTTACACGCAAGGGTAGTACAACATGAGGTAGATCATTTAAATGGGGTTTTGTATACATCGCGCCTAGCACATAAAAATGCTTTTGGTTTTGAAAAAGAAATAACTACATATTGGAAAAATGAACAAAACAGAAAATAAAAAAAAAGAAGATATTCTCAAAAAAGTAAAAAAAATCGTATCAATTGATGGTTGGTCATCAGAAATATTTTCAAAATTACAAAAACAAAATATAGAAAAAAATGATCTATTCTATTTTTTCCCTGATGGATATAAAGATTTATTAGAATATGCTTTACAAAATATTAATGAAAAACTTGAATATAAATTAAAAAAATTTAATTTAATTAATTTTCCAATTAACAAAAGAATAAAAAAAATATTATTATTACGATTTGATATATTAAATGAAGATAAGGAATTTTATAAAAAAACCTTTAACCATCTTTTGCTACCCACCAATAACAAAATATCAAAAAAGAGTTTATATAATTCAGTTAGTACAATGTGGTATTTAGCTGGAGATAATTCAACAGATTTCAATTTTTATACAAAAAGACTGATTTTATCAGGAGTATATACAAATGCCTTGTTTGTTTTTTTTTCAAAAGAAATGAAGCATGTTGAAGAAAATATTGATAAAAATCTTAAGAGAATATCAAAAATTCCAAGAATTAAGGAAAGAATATCTTTTATTAAAGATAACGCTCCTAAATTTTTAAAAAGTTTTTTAGCTTAAGCTATACTATCTGGCTCTAATTTATTTTGAATTTCTAATATTTTATCTTTTAGGATTAATTTTCTTTTTTTTAACCTTTGAATTTGTAAAAAATCTACAGTATTTTTTTCTTGAAGGCTTATCAGTATTTCATCAAGATCTCTATGTTCTTGTTCAAAATTTTTTAAAATTTCTATAAGTTTGTTTATGTCATCCATGAAAATAAATAAGTAAAAATATAATAATAGTATATAAACGCCCTGTGGTAAAAAAAATAGCAATTTTAACAAGTGGTGGAGATTGCGCAGGTTTAAATGCAGTAATTAGAGCTGTTACCTTGAGAGCACATAATAAGTACAATTGGGAAGTCTATGGAATTAAAGATGGAACATTAGGCCTGTTGAAAGAACCACTGGACGTTATCAAATTAAATCCTCAAAATTTTGAGGGTAGCTTAATGAGAATGGGTGGAACTTTTTTGGGATCAAATAACAAAGGCAACCCTTTTAAAAAAATTATAAGGAATGGAAAAAAAATAGACTCATCTGATTTAGTTATAGAAGGTTTTAAAAAATTAGAAATAGATGCACTAATAGGTATCGGTGGAGATGGAAGTTTAAAAATTCTCCAAAGTATTACAAAAAAAGGTAATATAAATTTTGTTGGTATTCCAAAGACTATTGATAATGATGTACAGCATAATGAGCTATCTATAGGATATGATACTGCAGTTGATGTTGCAACAAATGCATTAGACATGCTTCAACCAACAGCCGCTAGTCATAGAAGAGTAATGATTTTAGAAGTAATGGGCAGAGATGCAGGTCACATTGCTTTGAATGCAGGAATAGCTGGAGGAGCTGATGTTATTTTGATTCCAGAGATTCAATATTCTATAAAATCTATTGCTGACCATATTGAGAAACTTAGATCTAAAGGAAGAAATCATGCATTAATTGTTGTTGCAGAAGCTGTAAAAAAAGAAAATGGAAAAAAAGCTACAGTGAAATATGTTGATGGAGAGGTGCGCCTTGGAGGGATTGGGAATTATCTTGGTGATGAAATCTATAAAATAACAGACTCTGAAACAAGAGTTACAGTTCTAGGGCATGTTCAAAGAGGTGCTCAACCAACTCATAGAGATCGTTTAATTGCAAGTGCCTTTGGGGTTTATGCGGTTGATTTAATTGCAAAGAAAAAATTTAACAGAGTAGTTGTATGGAAAGACAGAGGAGTACAAGATTTGATGCTTAGTCAAGTTGCTGGATATTCAAAAACTGTTCAAAAAAATGATCCTTTGATTAAAGTAGCTAAAGGACTTGGAATTTATATTGGTGAAACAAACTAAAAATTCCCTAATCTTTTCCATATATAAAAATATATTTTGTACGGTAATATCCTTGTAAATTTAAAAAAGTATACAATCAAATAAGGAAAAATTATTTCAAATTCCTTACCTTTAGTTAATCTATCAAATATTTTTTTTCCTGCATATTCAGCACTTTTTAAAAAAGGCATCTTGAAGCTATTTTTTTTGGTTGCTTCGGTATCAATAAAACCTGGACATATGACTCTAACATTAATGTTCAACTTTTTGAAATCAAAATACAAGCTTTCACTCAAGCTTAATTGAGCTGCCTTAGAAATACCATAAGCCCCAGCTGTTGGCCAACCTCTATATCCCAACGGTGAAGAAATAATAGCAATCGTATTATTTCTATTTTTCATAACATCTTTTAATTTGTTAACACAATACAAAGTGCCTTTGATATTTACATCTACTAGCAATTCGTAGTTTGAAATATCAAATATTTGATTTTCGTTTGGACTATAAGCTGATGCATTTAATAATGCTATATCAATTTTACCAATATTTTTTTCTATAGAAATAATCGTTTCATCAACATTATTTTTTGAAGAAATATCACATACAATAGCATGTACTAAATTTTTATTATTATTTAGTTCTAATTTTTTTTTTGCAGATTCAAGTTTTATTTTATTACTTGAAGAAATTACAACTTGCCAATTATTATCTATAAATTCTTTTGCTGTAGCAAAACCAATACCTGAAGATCCACCAGTAATCCAAATAGTTTGCAACTATAGACTCCAATCATTACGAATTATTGTTATAATATTTTTTTTATCATTAGGATTTTTGAATTCCATTTTCATGAGCTCTTTTTTAAAATACCAAAGTGTATACTCAGGGAATGGCCCTTTATCTTTTGGATTTTTTGATGCATTGAAAACATACTTATTAGCTAATATTTCAATGTCATTGATTTTTATTTTTTCATCTTCAAGTTGCTTTACTTCTATAGTTCTTACAATACCTTTTTGAGTGTCAAATACTTCTTTCTCATTTAACATTTCAATATTCCAATAATTTAATGGTACTATATTTTTATCTAATTTTAATTCTCCATCCATACCACTAGCAATAAAAAAATTGCCTTCATCATTTCCAATTATTTTATATTCTCGATCATCTTCGAAGTCTGTAAATCCATCTATTGATACAAATTCACCATTTTTCCAAGTTTCTTTAGTTTCTTGATAAAATTTGTATGCTGGAATAAATAAAACTTTAACATTTATCTTTAAGACTGAATGTATAACGAGACTATCTTCATTATCTTCAAATTTTGATATTAAGCTTCCAATATTTTTCTTTTTCCTAATAACATCATAACTTACCTCATTATCTTCTGGTATTGGAAAAGGTTGACTTAAGGCGCTTAAAGAAAAAAAAGATAAACAAATTATAAAGATATATTTCACGATTTAATTCTTAATGATGATCTTCCCCCATCTATATGAAATATTTGTCCAGTTATCCAACTATTTTTATCACTTAATAGAAAACTTCCAATATCAGAGAAATCATCACCAGATCCAATTTTAGGTAGAGGATGCATATTTTCAATTGCTTTTTTAATAGTTTCATTACTAATCAACTTTTGTGTCATTTTTGCGTCAGTTAAACTTGGCGCTATACAATTTACTTTGATTTTTGGAGCAAATTCAGCAGCTAAACTCAAAGTAAGCCCTTCGATGGCACCTTTTGCGGTCGAGACTATTGTGTGATTAGTAAAACCTTGTTTTACGGCAATAGTTGAATAAAGTAGAATACTACCGTTATTTTTGGCTAGAGTTTCTTGATTAAACTTAATTGCATTTATGGCACTAAGTGTATTTATTTTAAAAGAATCAATAAAATCTTCATCTTTAGTCATTTTGAGAGGTTTTAAATTTATAGAACCAACACAAAAAGCAATACCACATAACCGATCTTTGTATTCTTCCGAAATACTTTTAACTTTATCAAAATCTAAAACATCACACACTTTATATTCGCAACCAATTTCCTCAGATAATTGTTTTAATTCTGTTTCATTTCTAGAAATAATTATTGGATCATAGTTATTGCTCTTTAGTTTTTTTGATAATGATTTTCCAATAGAGCCTGTTCCACCAAAGATAAATATATTTTTGTTAGACATTTTTAACCTTTCTAATTTTAATTTGATGATAACTAATTA
This sequence comes from uncultured Alphaproteobacteria bacterium, assembly GCA_902575815.1. Lineage (GTDB taxonomy): Bacteria > Pseudomonadota > Alphaproteobacteria > HIMB59 > CACPNW01. The sequence goes on from CACGTA010000020.1 coordinate 10,631, forward strand.
ATAAAGTTGATAATAACAAAATTGAATTAGTTTGATGTAAACTTGCGACTGGTAAGTAAACATTACTCAATAGAGTAATAATTCCTAAAACTACTTGCAAGGTTAGGAAGAATAGAACTAAATAGACAAGAGTACTTGAAACTTTTTTATTATCAAATTTAATAAACTTAAAACAAACAAAAAGGATATAAAAAAAAACAAATATTGATAACCAGCGGTGATTAAAATTTATTGCAACTGTATTTTCAAAAAAATTATAAATACCTAAATCATCAATAATGTAATCATCAGGTATAATTTTTCCATTCATTAGTGGAAAAGTGTTAAAAGATTGTCCAGAGTTTGTTCCTGCCATAAATCCACCTGTTGCAATTGTTATAAATATTAAGATTACAGCAACTAAAATATAAAATTCAATTGTCTTTGGATTAGATAAAAAACTTATATTAGAAGAATACCTGTAATCCATTGCTATCCATAATAGTATAGAGAAAATTATAAGAGCATTTAAAAGATGAAAAGTAAGTCTATAAGGGCTTACGTAAGGATTTTCAGTCAAACCACTCTTTACCATCCACCATCCAATAACTGCTTGAAACAAACCAAACGCAAAGACAATACCAAGCCTTATATAAAGTGACGATTGAATTTGCTTTTTAAATGTAAAATAAATTAATGGTATTAAAAAGACAACTCCTATGGCTCTTGCAAATATTCTATGAAACCATTCCCACCAAAAAATATATTTAAATTCATTTAAAGTCATATTTTTATTAACTATTTTGTATTCTGGTGTTTGTTTATACATTTCGAATACAACTAACCAACTTTCTAAATTCAGTGGAGGAATTATACCTAAAATTGGACGCCAGTCAGTCATGGAAAGTCCAGAGTCGGTTAATCTTGTTAAACCTCCTATTACTATAATTAATAAAACCATTGCGGTTATTGTTAATAGCCATATATAAATCGCAGGATTATAATATTTCGAAGTATTAGCGTAATTCATTCATAATATATATAATCCCTAGAAATAATAAAAAAAGTTGTTATTTTTCAGGTATGATAGAAAAAACTGATGTAGTAATTATAGGTGCAGGCCCGGTAGGCTTATTCGCTGTATTTGAACTAGGTCTTTTAAATATAAAATGTCATTTAGTTGATAATTTAGATAAAGTTGGAGGTCAGTGTGCTGAATTGTATCCAGAAAAACCAATTTATGATATTCCCTCAAGACCAGTTGTAACAGGACAAGAATTAACTGACGAGTTAATCAAACAGATAGACCCATTTAAACCTAAATTTCATCTTAATCAACAAGTTGAGAAAATTGCTAAAACAGAATATGGTTGGATTGTAAAAACTAATATTGGAACAAAAGTTGAAGCAAAATGTATAGTAGTGGCAGCAGGGGCAGGAAGCTTTGTGCCCCGAAAACCTCCGATCGAGAATATTGAGAGTTTTGAAGACAAGAGTGTTTTTTATGCAATTCGAGACAAATCAATATTTAAGGATAAAAAACTCTTAATTGCAGGAGGAGGAGATTCCGCTTTAGATTGGACTAATGAACTATCTAAGGATTCCAATGTAACTCTAATACATAGAAGAAAAGAGTTTAGGGCAGCGCCTGATTCTGTTTCAAAAATGCAAGAGTTAGAAACAAAAGGAAAAATTAAATTTTTAAAGGGACAAATAAAAAAGATTTCAAAAATTCAAGATAATAAAATAATGCTAGAATACGAAAATGATGATGAAAAATTAAATATTGAAGTAGATTATCTTTTACCGTTTTTTGGTTTAAAAATGGAACTAGGTCCAATTGCGGAATGGGGTCTAAACTTAC
>CACGTA010000021.1 GCA_902575815.1 uncultured Alphaproteobacteria bacterium
AGCAAAGAAAATACATAATATTTTCAAAAGTAAGAAACATTCCAAAATGAAATAAAACAAAACAAAGATAAATTGGATTTCGAGAATAAGCAAAAATTCCCGTTTTTATAATTTTATTTGTTTCAGTTTGTGGAAGTAATTTCTCTTCATGAGCGTTAAATGCATTTCGTGAAGAAAAAAATACAATTGGCATTAATATTAAAATTAATATTCCTAAAAGATTAAGGATATACAACAGTGGATATTTAGGGAAAATAAATTCGCCTAAAATGTAGGAGGCTATCAAAAGATAAACTGAAATATACAGTGGATTGCCTTTTACATCTGGTCCCATTTAAAGTTCCTCTATTGCCTTACCTAGACTTTCATAATCACTAAACACATTCATAGCACCATTGTCAAATAATTCATTTTTCTCTCTATTTGAATGCCAATGTTTTCCTGCAGTAAGACCAAATACTCTTACTTTTGCTGCAGTAGCTGCTTTAACACCTACTCCACTATCTTCAATAATGACTGTTTCTTCTCTATCAAGTGAATTATCATTTAAAACCTTTAAGTATATATCTGGATCAGGTTTTGGTCTTTTAACCATATCAAATGAGTAAACCTGATTACTTAAAAATGTTTTATCTAAACCAACAATTTTCAAACCATCAAGAATTCTGTCTTTATTACTATTGGATCCAATGTAGTGATTTCTATCTGATCTACTAATATAATCCTTTGCTCCTTCAACTAATTTTAAATCCTTTGCATAGACCTCTGAAACAATCTCATATATTTCATTTGTAAATTTTTTTTTATTTTCAATATTATATTTTGCAGATAATAAATTTATTACTTCTACGGTTTTATTTCCAGCATATTTATAAAATTGTTCCTCTTTAAAAGAATGACCAAATTTTTTAAAATATTTTGAAAATGCTTTAGAGACCAAAACTTCACTATCAACTATTACACCATCAAAATCAAAAATTATATTTTTAATCATTTTTTATATTTCTGTCTTTTTATATTCTGATTTCTCTAACCAGTCAGGATTAATCTCAATACCCCAGCCAGGAGTATTTTCAATTTTAACCATTCCGTTAGATATTTTAAAAGGATCTCCTAAAAATAAATTCTGCTGCCAAGGATAATAATCTTTACCCTCAATCGAAAATTCAAGATAGGGCCCTGAGTTATTTATTGCTTTTAAAAAATGCATTGTACAAATTGTAACTAAAGATAAATTTGCAGTATGTGGGGTACAGATAAAACCGCCTTCTTCAATAATTTTAGCTACTTTTAAAGCTTTGGTCAACCCTCCCATATACATAACATCAGGCTGAAAAATATTTACAATTTTTCTGTTAACCATATCTCTCCAAATTCGCAGATCACAATCCTGCTCACCCCCAGTAACATCTATCTTTAAACTATCAGTGACTTTTTTAGTTTCTTCTGGCTTCCAGTAAGGACAAGGTTCCTCAAAATGAGTAACATTATTATCTTCTAAAAGTTTACCAATTTCTATTGCTTGGATAGAACTATAGCAACTATTTGCATCGACCATTTTAATTACACTTTTATCTAAAGTCGAATTTATTGTTTTGACTATACTAGGTGTTCTTCCTTCCCATTCATCAACTCCTCTTCCACATTCAGAACCAACTCTAAATTTAAATGCATTAACGCCTTTTTCATCAAAGAGTTTTTTAAATCTATTTGCTTCATCATCTGGTGTAATATCTCTTTTCATTGATGATCCATAAATTCTTAAATTTCCTGGTGATCCTCCTATCAATGAAACTACCGGTTTACCTTCGATTTTACCTTTCAAATCCCATAATGCTGTATCTAACCCAGCAATTGCACGTAAAAGATATGATCCTGGAAATTTATGTTCTCTTTCAAAGATAAAATCTTCTAAATCATCAAAATCAAAATATTCTTTTCCTAAAACCCATGGTGCTACTTGTTTATGAAAGATTTGAACTGTGATATCTGCATGATAAGTTGACATTTGGCCATAACCAATTGAACCATCCTCAACTGTTATTTTTACAAAACTTACATATGGTTTTGTGAATGTTTCTAGTTTAACTATTTTCATAAATTAAATCTTATTTAAATCCTCAATAATAAATTTACTTCCAAGATTGGCAAGCATCATTACTGGTGCGTTTATATTGCCAGAAGTAATATTTGGAAAAACAGATGCATCAGCAATCCAAAGATTCTCCATTCCATGAACTTTTAATCTTTCAGAAACAACTCCCTTTTTAGGATCTTCATCCATTTTACAAGTACCACAAGGGTGATATATAGAAACTGCATTAGATTTAAAGTGGTCAATCATTTCTTCTTCAGTAGCATTTAAAAGATCGTGTGTAACACTTTCATTTCTTATTTTTTTTATACTATTTGTATTCGCCAAAACTTTAGAAAAATTAATGGCACATTTAACATCATATATATCTTCTTCATGCGATAGAAAATTTGGATCAATCATTGGAGCATCATCAAAAATAGGAGATTTCAATGCAACTCTACCCAAACTTTTTGGTCGACATGAATTATAACCAATAATAAAACCATTAAATTTGTCAGTTTTTAGTAGAGGTCTTTTATTTTTATGAGTGATAGAATAAGTTAACGGATTAAAATATATCTGTAAGTTGGGATAATGATGTTTTGAATTCCAATTTACATATCCCCCAGACTGATTAATACTTAATGATAATGGTCCTTTCCTATTATAAATATATCTTAACACAGAAGATATTCTGCCTGGCCAAGTTCCTAAAGATTTATTTAGTGAATGATGATGAGTTTTAAATAAATAATCTAAACCAAGATGATCCTGAAGATTTCTTCCAACATTGCAATTATCAATTATTATTTCTTTATCAAATTGTTTTAAATGCACTTTGTCACCAATACCTGAATGCATTAACAAATAAGGCGTCATTATAGAACCAGAACATAAAATTGCTCCTTGAGAAAGGTTTATTATTTGTTCTGTTGATTTATTTTGAATTTTAATACCAGTAATTTTTTTATCTTTAATTATTAAATTTTTTACTTGAGTATTGTCTAGTATGGTTAATTTAGGGCTTTTTAATAAAGGTCTTAAAAATACTTTTGATGATGAATGCCTAGTACCCTTGTAAGTATTAATATTATAATGACCTACTTGATTTTCGATTGATGTAGTTAAATTTGTATTTTTTTTAATACCAATTTCATCACTAGCATTAAAAAAATATTCTAAAATTGGATGATGATGCTTACTTACATTATTTACTGGAATCTTTTCTTTTGGAAGAAATTCTTTATCATCATTTATTTGTTGTTCCATAGAACTGTATATTTTTTTTATATTTTCAAAACTCCATTCCTTGTTTCTACCCCAATTCTCATAATCTGTTTCTAATCCTTTTGCATAGACCATTGCATTTATTGAGCCAGAGCCACCTAAAACTTTACCTCTAGGATAATATATTTGCCGGTTAAATAAATTATCTTGTTTTTCTGAATAGAAGTTCCAATTAATTTTTTTATTATAAAATGTCATTCCATAACCAAGAGGAACATCAATAATAGGATTGTTATCTTTAGGCCCAGCTTCAATAACGACTATATTAAAATTAGTTTTACTCAGAAGTTTATTTGCTATTATACTTCCTGCAGAGCCTGCACCAATAATTGCTATATCAATATTATTCAAATTAGAATGTTTGTGTTACTTTAGTTAAATATCTAGGATTGTCTGGATCTAATCCCTTTTCAAAAGAGTAATTAACAATCCATGGATAAAATTTTGTTAGTACTATTATTGGATCTAATTCTATCATTTCACTAGTGTTATATCTTAATTTTGTATTTGAGTTTTCATCATAGGTAATTTCATAGTGAAGATTAGTTAGTGAAATAATTTGACTAGAATCTTTTGCTACTATCATCCCACTTTTATCTCTAAGCGATATAGTAAATAACTTGAATGAGTTTTCTATAAGGCTTTTCGGTCCATGCATTACCTCAGCACTACTGAAAGGTTCTATCATTTCTTGACATAACTCTTTAAACTTTAGAGATATTTCATTAGAAATTGCATATCCAACACCTCTGCTAATTATATATCCATTACTTATAGTTTTATCTAATATATTTGGACTCCATTGATTTTGATTATCTGAAATTAAATGATCACTTAGTTTTTCAATTTGCTTATTAATATCTTTTTTATTAAGAGTATTAAAAACAAGCTTTAAAATTATCAATAAAGACAAAACAAAAGTTTTTGTTGCTGCAACGCTTTTTTCTTCTCCAGCATTTATATCAAAAAAATAATTGGAAGTTTTTATAATGGGACTATTTAAATTATTACTTATTAATATTGTCTTTGCTCTCATTTTTTGAACCATTTTATGGCATTCGACTAAATCTTCACTTTTTCCAGATTGAGAAATAATGAAAACTAATGCTCTCGAAAAATCAAATTTTGATTCCTCTAAAGTTATTATAGATGGAGGCATACTATATGTTGGTAAACCAAGATATTTTGCAAACATATAAGACAAATAAAGAGCTGCACAATCTGAAGTACCTCTTGCCACAGTAACAACATAATCAATTTTTTTTTCTGATATTAAATTTGATATTTCCTGATAATTATTTTTATCATTCAAGCTAAAATGATTAATTTTATTTGGAATTGAGAGTGCTTCGGATAAAACTTGAGAACTAGACATTAATTTTTTTTCCTCTTAAATAAACTTCTTTTAGGTTAAATTCTTTATCTAAAATAAGAAAATTACTTAAAAAATTTTTTCGAATTATGCCAACATTATCTAGATTTAAATATTTAGAAGCATTATAACTAGTTAAAGCAACTGCTTCTTCTAATGAAAAATCCATTGATATTAAATTTTTAAAAGTTTGATCCATAGTAACAATACTTCCTGCTAAAGTACCATCAGACTTAATTTTTACTGAATCATTTTCTTTTTTTATATTATTTTTTGCAAAAATATATTCTCCATCATTCAGTCCGCTTGCGTTAATAGAATCTGTTATTGTATACAAACCAGGAATACATTTTTTTGCAATTTTTATTGCTTCTTTACTAACATGAATATTATCACAAATTATTTCAGCATATTTTCCTTTTGAAAGAGCAGCTGATAAAACTCCTGGGGATCTATGATCATTACCAGACATGGCATTATACAAATGTGTAAAACCAATTTCATGATTTTTCATAATTTTTTCACAGCAATCAAAGTCTGCCAAAGTGTGACCAAATTGAATCTTAATATTTAGCTTCACTAAATCATTTATAAATTCTTGCATTCCATCAATTTCTGGAGCTAAGGTAATGATTTTTACGTCAGAAATTTCAAGAATTTTTTTTATAAAATCTAAAGATGGTTTCTCAGTTAAATTTGGTTGAGCGCCAAGTTTATTAGGATTAATAAAAGGTCCCTCTAAATGGACTCCAAGAATATTATTGGCATTATCTCTATTTATTTCATTAAATCCTTTTAACGCTGAAATAGTATTTTCTAAAGTATTAGTCCAAGTAGTTGGCATTATTGAAGTTGTCCCATGCCGTAAATGATACTTTGACATTTCAATAACTGATTGTGAGCCCTCCATTACATCAAAACCATTACCACCGTGACAATGGAGATCAACAAAACCAGGAATTATAATATTCTCATAATCTTCAGGGTCTTTTATTTTCAAGTCGATAATTTTTTCATTGAAATATACATCTCCAACATAGGAAGAGTTGTGATTTATAATTTTCCCACTAACTTTATTTTGATCAGTCATCTAAGTTTAATATCTTATATAGCAATTTCGTGATTTTTAAAAAAATTTAAAGAACTTATAAATGAGGATTAATCTTACTAAATTTTTTCTCTAATATATCATTATTTTTTTTAGCATTTGGCATATTTACACTGATGTAAAATGGGAATAATTTTTCATTTTTTAAGATATTTGCCACTTCAATTAAAATTGAATTTAAAATAAAAGATCCGGTAATTGTTGAAGCTGGCCCAACCATATTATTTTTTACATTTATAATCGCATCACCAGGTGGAATCTTATTATCAATAAATATATCTGTTATTTCAAATAATCTTTTATTTAATTTAGATAGGGGAGCTTGTTTAGAAAATTTAATAGATGTTAGTGATATAGTTTTTATTTTTTTTTTCTTTGCAATTAAAGCTGCTTCAACTGGTGCGTGGTTGACACCTGAATTAGATACAATCATCAAAATATCTTTGCTAGTAATTTTATATTTAGCTAAAGCTTTTTTTGCGATATTTGGAGTTCTTTCTAAAGCAGTAGCCTTTCTTGCTCCTTTTTTAAAACTGAGATCATCATCTCTTATTGGACATGCTGCAGCAAAACCGCCTGCTCTATGGAATGACTCTTCTCCAAGTAATCTAGAGTGTCCAGTTCCAAAAATATATAACTGTCCACCTTTTTTATATGATTTACTAATTAATTTAGCACACTGTAAGAATTTTTTTTCTTCTTCCTTTATTATTTTCTTTAAAATTGAATTAATTTTTGAGGAATAAGATCTTGTTAATTTACTCATTTAAATTTTATATTTGATGCTAGGGCAAATATTGCCCTAGCAAAATAATATGATTATTTGTATTCTTCTAATTCTTCAGCTGCTTCAGCTACTAAATCAGCAGCATCTCCTTCACCAAGAATTGCACCTTGGATCATTGAGTTCATAACAGCTTGAAAAGCTTTGTAGTCTACAAACAGTGGTTCTGGTCCACCATCACCGATCGCATCAATAAACATCATCCAATAATCTTCATTATATGGTGCTTCATTTCCAATTTGAGGATATTGCATGATTGGTGTTAAGCCCCAATCAGTATCAAGACTGTATTGAGAGTCACCTGAAGCGATTATGCTAGCTATTTCCATTGCTTCTTTCTCGACACCAGTGTTCGAAAATACAGCAAGACTATCTGTAATTAAAAGAGTACCTTGACTTCCCTGTGGTCCAGCTGGAATTCTAACTGTTTTTACATCTAGACCTTCCTTATGCTGACCTCTACCCCAAGGTCCATTAATATACATAGCAATTTTTTCATCATTAAAGAGTTCTGTTAACTGAGATCTCTCCCAGGCCAAAGGACCTTCCTGAGCAACGTTTGCTAACTTTCCATAAAATTCTAATGTTTCAACAGCATTAGATGAATTCAAAGTTATTTCGTTTGTAACTGGATCAATAACTTGTCCTCCATTGCTGTATAGGTAGTTTAAGAATTGGTGCATAGTATTATCAAAATCTTTACCAGCTAGTCCAATTCCTGACGCTCCATCAACATTTTTTGTTACAGCTTCAGCCATTGAATATAATTCATCCCAAGTTTGAGGACCTTCACATGCAACGCCTGCTTTTTCTAAAAGACCACAATTCATAAAAAGTGCTTTAGTTGAAAACGCATGAGGGAAACCCCAAGTTTTACCCATGTGTGTAACTGTGTTTAAGATGCCTGGCTGATACATTGCTTGTTGTGAAGCAGGAATATTTGTCTCTAAAATATGTCCGTTCTCTGCAAGACCTTTTAAAGTTCTAGATCCAACATATGAAAAAGCAACGGGATCTCCTGCGATAGCAAGATTAATTACCTTATCTTGACATGTTCCCCAAGGAACAGCCTCTAAAGTTACGTTAACTCCAGGATTGTCTTCCATGTACTTATCAGCTATTTCAACATAATTAGGTCGAAGTTCACTACCGCAGAATACACCGTGAACGTCAGCAGCATATGCTTTAAAACCAACTAGTGAAAGTATAGCAATTGTAAGAAATGAAGATAGTTTTTTGAAATTCATATTTCCTCCATTTAAATTATAGAAAAGAGATAACATTAACTGGCTCTATGAAGCAAGTTAGTTTTTGTTTATTTTTCTAGTTTTTTACTGCTCCAGAAGTCAATCCAGCAACAATATATTTCTGAAGAAAAAGAAAAATTATTAAGACAGGGGCTATACCAACAAGAGAAGCTGCCATCATTTCATTCCATTTGACTGTAGTATAACCAATAAATTCATAGAGTCCTGAAGGAATAGGCATGTATTCTTTTTTCTGATTAAAAGTTATCGCAAATAAAAACTGTTGTGCATATGATCCAATAAAAGCATATATACCAACAACTACTAGACCAGGGGTACTCAGGGGTGCAATTATATGCCTTAGGATTTGAATTCTTGAAGCTCCATCAACAAAAGCGGCCTCCTCTAAATCAATAGGTATTTTAGCAAAATAAGATTTTAGTAACCAAATTGCAGTTGGTATAAGAAAAGCAACCCCTGGAACTATCATAGCTTGATATGTGTTTAGCAAACCAAATGTCCTTAAAACTTTATATAGAGGAATTAATAATACTGCACCTGAAAACATATTTATTGCTAATAAAATATAGAGTGAAGAATTTTTGAATGGAAATTTAAAACGTGCATAAGAATAAGCTGCAGGGATTACAAACAGTAAAGTAATTAAAGAAGTTACTGAAGCAAGGAAAAAGCTATTAAAAATATATCGAGGAAGCATTGGTACAGTATTCCACATTTCTCGATAAGCCCAAAAAGATAAATCATCAGAGTAAAATTGGTATGGTGAGCGAAATAAATGATCTAATGGACGAAGAGATGCATAAAACATTTCGACAAAAGGTAAAAGAATAAAAGTCATGAAGACTAATATTCCAGAATAGATTAATATTTTTTCAAAAGGATTATATTTATTCATGAGAAATTTTCTTATTAATTCTTGCAAGTAGAGCTAGATAGAAACCTGCAAATAATGTTAATAAAATCATTACAACAACGGCTCTAGCAGCTCCTCTTCCAAATTTATAATTTCCTAATGCTTGTTTATAAGTATCGATTATTAATGTCGTAGTAGAACCTCTTGGCCCCCCTTCTGTTAATATCCATATAATTTCAAATGAGTTAAATGTCCAAATAGCAGATAGTAATGACATTGTAATAATGACTGGAGTTATTTGAGGTAGTGTAATTTTAAAAAATCTATCCCATCTTGAAGCGCCATCACAATAAGCAGCTTCATACAAATCTCTTGGCACACCCTGCATTGCAGCTAAAAAGAAAACAGTTACCATTGGTGTTCCAACCCATACATCTGCAATGATGGTAGAAATAAAAGCACTTTGTTTGTAAGCAAGAAATCCAAAAGGACCATCTAAAATACCAGTTCGCATACCTACACCTGCAATAATTCCAAAATAACCGTTATATAACCATAACCAACCAAGCATTCCGATTGCTATCGGAACAACCCAAGGGGGCATTACAAGTACTCTGAAGATTGATCTTCCTTTTAAATTGGCATTTAGTAAGACAGCGCCAATTAAACCAATGATAAGTTTTAGGGAAACTGAAAAAAACATCCAAACAAATGTTCTAGTCACTATTCCACTAAATTTTTTACTTGAAAGCATTTTTTGATAATTTTCGAAACCGACGTAATCTTCTCCAGCTAAGCTTGAATTTGTAAATGATAATCTAATTGTTTCTAGTAATGGCCATGCAACTATAAGAATTATATAAATGGCAGCAGGAGCAATTAATGCGTAAGCTAGATATGTTTGCGAATTATATGATTTTAATTTTTGCTTCATAATGACTAACTTAATAAAGCGTCGAATTTATCCCAAGTGCTTGTTAAGTCAATTACTTTACCAGTATTTCTAGCTTCGTCAATTTTCATAGCAACAATTCCTGCCTCCATACACTCTATTACACCAACTGGTAATTCTTTATTATTTTTTAATAAATAATTGTTAATGTCTTGAGCCATCATGCTATCTGCACCATAGTGACCTTTAATTTCTTTTCCAAAAGCTGCTCCATAATCTTCATCAATAAGTATATTATTATTTTCATCATGAGCTTTCATAAATCCCCTAACAAAATCTCCCTCAATCATTCCTGCAGATCCTATAATTGCAAATCTTCTAAATTCGTCTGGAACTTTCATATTAGTGTGAAAAGATAGTACTGCTTTATTTGCATATTCTATTATTGCTACTTGATGATCAACGATATCAGCATCACTATCAAAAACATTTGATTTTGACTCCCAACCTTTCAGCCTGTCTTTTGTATATTGTTCATGAGAACCCTCTGGAAGATTATCAGGTATAAAAGATCTTCTTGAACCAAAACTAGCAACTTTAATAGGTCTACTCTTCGTAATCATTGAATAGAAGTCAATATCATGGCAACATTTTTCCAGCATAAAGCCTCCTGAATATTTTTGTTTTCTTCTCCAATTTCTCATAAAAAAAGCACCGTGCGAGGGTACTATATGTTCTGAAGCTTCAATCGATATTATATTGCCAATAGCATTTTGATCTAATAATTTTCTTACAGATCTTGCTTGTTGCGAATATCTAAGAACTAAGCCAACTATAATTCTTTCTTTGCCATATTCTTTTATTAATTTTGCTAACTCAAAAGTTTCTTGTTCATTTATTACTATTGGTTTTTCGGCAAAAATTTTTAATCCAGCTTTTAGTCCAAGTTTAATATGATCTAAATGTAAATGATTAGGGGATGCAATCATTAACATATCTAGTTTCTCACGATCCAACATTTCGTTTAAACTTGAATATGATTTATTGGGAAAAAAATTATTTTTCTCAGCAAAATCTTTACCTATTGGCTGAGGATCTACATAAGCAACCATTTCAAAATTTGGATTAACTTTTGAAAATTCATTATAAACACTTGCTGTCCTACTCCCAAAACCGACTGCGCCAATTTTCATATTTATTTTACTTTAACATTAAAAATTGTGATATCGCCAGCCTAATTTTTTTAAAAAATCCATAGAATTTAGAAGTACTGAACGAAATTCTATCCATTTTCTTGAAATTTTTCCTTTCCATGCAACTTCTGCTAAAGTTGCTAATCTTGGGTTGATCATTTGATCAAAAAATTTTTTATCTGTAATTGTCTCTGACCACAGTTGACCTTGTAACCCTTTTATCAATTCTGATTTATTTATATCTTTTATTGGGTCCCATTCATAAATATCTTTTACTTCTATAGTTGCAGCCCAACAAATACCTCTTTCTTCAGTTGAATTATTATAGGCCATATCAAAATATGTTTTTTGACCAGGACAAAGTATTGTTTCAAATCCCTTATTTGTAGTTTCTTTTGCAACATCTGAATGCTCCCATGAAAAGATCAAACATGATTTATCAATTTTTCCAGCACTTCCACCCACACCATGATCGATATGAGGAGACACTGCCGCCTCATTCCATGCAGCTGTTCTTTTATTTTTTGATTTTAGAAAATCTATTAAAAAATTCATATAGTAATCTTGATATTCCTCTTGTGATTTAATATTATTTTTTTTCAT
>CACGTA010000022.1 GCA_902575815.1 uncultured Alphaproteobacteria bacterium
AATAGTTTTTAATTTTTCTAAAAAAATTTTTTTAAATTTATTATCAAATTCAGATCTTTCTAATTTGATACCTAATTCTTCCATTGAAGTATTTTGATACTCTTTTAAACCACAAGAATGAATATAATTGTAATACTTTAGATCAGGATTAATATTAAAACTTAATCCATGGTATGTAATCCATTTTTTAATTCTTAATCCAATTGCGCCAATTTTTTTTTCTTTATCTAATGAAATATTATTACTTTTAATTACCCATACTCCAACCCTATCTTTGAAGGTTTGAGCTTCAATATTATAGTTTGCTAAAAAGGAAATAAGTGAATTTTCAATTATTGTAATAAATTTTCTTATATCTTTATTTTTATTATTTAAATTTAACATAAAATAAACAATTCTTTGACCAGGACCGTGATAGGTTGTTTTGCCTCCGCGATTAGATTTTATTACATCAATAACATTCGAATTTAATATCTCTTCTTTTGAAGCACTTGTTCCTTGAGTAAAAATATGATTATGATTTAGAAACCATAATAATTCTTTGGATTTATTATTAATTATACCATCAACTCTAGACTCCATATATATTACCGCTTCTTCATAATTTACTTCACTATTAGATATTTTAATTTCAAACTGTTTCATCTATATTTAACTTTATTGATAGTTAATATCCTATCTGATATTTAATTCTAGTATATATGCGGCTGTGGCGGAATTGGTATACGCGCAGCGTTGAGGTCGCTGTGGGATTTATCCTGTGGAAGTTCAAGTCTTCTCAGCCGCACCAATTTATATGGAAGAAATTATTATAAAAAAAGATCAGGATACTTCATCCAAATCTGTTGAACTAATATCTGATTATTTAGAAAATTATAAATATGATAGTGTTTTATCTTATTTAAAAGATATTCATAATGCTGATGTTGCAGATATTCTTCAAAACTTAGATCCAGTATTACGACTAAGTCTTTTGAATATAATTGATAGAGATTTTGATCCTGAAATATTAACTTATTTAAATGATAGTGTTAGAGAAGAAATAATAGAAACTTTGGATATAAAACAATTAGCTAATAATTCTAAAAGTTTAGATACTGATGATGTTGTCGACTTAGCAGAAGATTTAGAAGAAAAAGATCAGACTATATTCTTAGAAAATTTAGATAAAGAAGAACGCACATTGGTTGAAGAAGGATTAAAGTATCCTGAAGATTCTGCTGGAAGATTAATGCAAAGACAATTTGTTGCTGTTAATCAATCATGGAATGTTGGTCAAGCAATTGATTATTTGAGAAACAATAAAGTGAAACTACCTGAAGATTTCTATGATATTTATTTAATTAATAATAACCAAGAAGTAAAAGGTGTCGTTCCATTAGGAAGGTTAATGGGTTCAAAAAGACAAGTAGAATTAAATTCAATAACAAATAAAGAATTAAGATTAATTGATGTAAATACAGATCAGGAAGATGTAGCTTTATTATTTAATAAGTACGGATTGGTCAGTGCTCCTGTTATCAATAATCAAAAAAAAATTATTGGATCTATTACAGTTGATGATGTTGTTGAGGTTATAGAAGAAGAAAGAGAGGAAGATATTCTAAAACTTGGAGGTGTTGATCATACAGATTTATATGAGTCAGTTATGTCTACAACAAAATCTAGAATTTCTTGGTTAATTGTAAATTTAATGACAGCGGTGGTAGCTTCAATAGTTATAGGTTTGTTTGAAGCTGCTATAGAAAAAGTAGTAGCCTTAGCAATTTTAATGCCAATAGTAGCCTCTATGGGCGCTAATGCTGGTACTCAAACTTTAACGGTTGCAGTGCGAGCTATTGCTGTGAAAGAACTAACAACTAGTAATGCAATAAAAATAATAACTAAAGAAACTCTCATTGGTGGTATAAATGGTGTCATATTCGCTATCATAATATCTTTAATTTCAATTTATTGGTTTGATAATTTGCTGTTAGGTTTAATAATAGGTCTTGCTATGATACTAAATTTACTAATAGCTGGTTTTTCAGGAATTGTAATACCACTAATTTTAGATAAGCTTAAAATTGATCCTGCTTTAGCATCTGCAGTAATTTTGACTACAATTACAGATGTGTTTGGTTTTCTATCTTTTCTTGGATTAGCAACTTTATTTTTAATATGATCTGGCCTATTTAAGATAAAACAATGCTAAAAAAAAATGATCTAATAGATTACTTTTATAAAGGAATCAAAAATAAGAATGATTTACGCATAGGAGTAGAACACGAGAAATTTGTGCTAAATAAAGACACTTTACACCAATTATCTTATGAAGAGTCAAACGGAATAAAAGATATTCTTTTAAAATTTGTAAATAAGGGATGGAAACCAAAATATGATGATAAAAATAATACAATAATTGCTTTAGAAAGATTTGGTGAAAGTATAACTTTGGAACCAGGTGGTCAGATTGAATTATCTGGAGCACAATTAAAAAATATCCATCAAACCTGTACTGAAACTAATAGACATTTAAAAGAATTAAAAGATATTGGTGAGGAATTTGGTTTCATATTATTAGGATTAGGTGTTGAGCCAAGTTTATCTCTTGATGATTTTCCCTGGATGCCAAAACAAAGATATTCAATAATGAAAAAATATATGCCTAAAGTTGGTACTCTAGGACATCATATGATGAAACGCACATGTACAAACCAAGTAAATTTGGATTATCATTCGGAAGAAGATATGATTACTAAGTATCGATTAATGCTAAATCTTGAAGGAATAGCAACTGCAATATTTGCTAACTCACCTTTTGATCAAAAAGAAGTTTCCAAATATAAGAGTTTAAGATCTCATTTTTGGCATAATACAGACAAAGATAGAACAGGTTTATTACCATTTGTTTTTGATAAAGATTTTAATTTCGAAAAGTATGCAGAGTATGCTCTTGATGTACCAATGTATTTTGTAATTAAAAATCACAAATATATAGATATGACTAATTATACATTTAGGGATTTTATGAGAAATAATATTTCTAAAAATTTAAACATTGAACCTAATATTGAAGATTGGATAAATCATTTATCAACTTTATTTCCTCAAGTGAGATTAAAGCAATTCTTAGAAATTCGTTCTATGGACGCATGTTCATGGGATTTAATATGTTCTCAGCCTGCTTTTTGGATTGGAATTTTATATAATGATGAAGCTATTGATAAAACAAATGAAATTGTTGAGGGTTGGACTCAAAATGATAGAAACTTCATAAATAACATAGCCCCAGTAGAGGGATTACAAACAAAATTCAAAAGTAATGATCTGTTAGATATTGCACAAAAATTGTTTGAAATTTCAAAATCAGGTTTAGAGAAAAGAAATATTCTAGTAAAAAATGAGAAATATAACGAAACATTTTATCTAAAAGATTTAGAACATAATCTATCAAATGGTCATTCACCAGCTGATTTATTAATCAGTAAATATAATGGTGAATGGAAAAAAAATATTAAAAAAATATATGAGGAAGAAATGTTCTAATGAAAAAAAGTATAGCAATCCAGATGGATAATATTGAAAAAATTGATTATGAATTTGATACATCTTTTTTAATAGGTTACGAGGCACAAGAAAGAGGTTATGATATTTTTTATTACAATCCAAAAGATTTATTCATAAAAGAAAATACTATTCAAGCATCTGGATATTATTTAGAGTTATTGCTAGATGAAAAAAATTATTTCAATTTTAAATCTAATAAAATAATTACTAAATTAGAAGATTTTCAATTTGTCTTCTTAAGACAGGATCCTCCTTTTGATATGAGTTATATCACATCGACTTTTATTTTGGACTTACTCCCATCTTCAACAATTGTTGTGAATGATCCAACAGCAGTAAGAAATTCTACTGAAAAATTATTTACATTTAATTTTAAAGAATTCATGCCACCTACTTTGGTTACAAAAGATTTAAAAATTATTGAAGAATTTTTAGATAAAGAAAAAGATATTATAACCAAACCGCTTTATGGTAATGGAGGAGAGGGTATTCATAGATTTGATAAAAGTAATTTTAATTCTAAAATATTAGAGGAATATTTACACTTGCCTATAATGGTACAAAAATTTATCAATGAGATAGAACATGGAGACAGGAGGATCGTTTTTTTCGATGGTGAATATTTTGGATCAGTTGCTAGAATACCACAAGAAGGTAATCTAAAGGCAAATTTCCATGCGGGCGGTAAGGCAAGTAAAACCGAACTAGTTTATAGAGACAAAGAAATTATTGGTAATTTAGGACCAAAATTAAAAGAGCACAATCTGTTTTTTGTTGGAATAGATATAATTGGAAATTATTTAACAGAAATAAATGTAACTTCACCTACAGGATTGAAGCAAATTAATGCATTAAACAATGTAAAACTAGAAAAAGATTTTTGGGATAAGCTTGAAGCAAAATATAAATTAGTTTAATTATACTATTTAAAGGAAAACATATGCACGACAATAGAATTTTAATACACAAACTAAAAAATTTTGAAAATATAAATTCAAATTTTCTTATAATAACATTGATGCTATTTGGTTCAATTTTACTAGCGATTTCCGCTAAAGTTCAAGTACCTTTTTGGCCAGTGCCAATGACAATGCAGACGTTTGTCATATTCTTAATAGGAATGACATATAGTGTTAGATTATCTTTTGCCACAGTTGCATTTTACCTTTTTCAAGGAGCTCTAGGACTTCCTGTCTTTGCAGCTGGTGGTGGAATTGCATATTTAGTTGGCCCAACTGCAGGATATCTTTATGGCATGCTATTTGCATCTATCGTTATAAGTTATTTAGCAAATTTAGGTTTTAGCAAAACTTATTTTAAAGCTACAGTATCTCTACTAATTGGTTCTGCTATTATTTTTTCATTTGGTATCATCTATCTGGGTTATATTATTGGTTTCGAAAAAGCAGTAGCCGCTGGTCTTTTACCATTTATTCCAAGTGAATTGTTTAAAATCGCATTAGGAGTTGCTTTGATACCAACTTTACACAAAATTATTACAAAATAATAATTAATGAAAATCGGTATTGATGTAGGTGGTACCAAAACTGAGGGTATTGTTCTAGATCTAAATGGAACTGAAATAGATAGAAAAAGAATTAATACTGAAAAAAGTTATGATGGAACAATTAAGGGAATACTATCCATTATAAATCATTTTGAAGATAAACACGGCAAAGCAGAATCTGTTGGTATGGGGATGCCAGGAGCCATATCAAATGATACAGCTTTAATTAAAAATGCTAATTCTATATGGTTAAATGGCAAACCTTTTAAGCAAGATTTAGATAAAATCCTAAGTAGAAATGTGAATTTGGAAAATGATGCTAATTGTTTCACTCTTTCTGAAGCTGTAGATGGGGCTGGTAAAGGCTTTGAAGTTGTTTTTGGAGTCATTATAGGAACTGGTGTAGGCGGTGGTATCAGTATCAATCAAAAAGTAATAAGAGGCCGTAATAGCATAAGTGGAGAGTGGGGACATATAGTTTTGCCCAGCAGAACAGAAGATGAAAAAAAATATGTTAAAAAATGTTATTGTGGAAAAGATGGATGCTTAGAGACCTATATATCTGGACCAGGATTTTCATCTGTCTATAATTTACGTTGCAATAAAAATTATAATTCACATCAAATATTAGATGGTTTTAATAATAAGGAAAAAGATAGTATCTTTGCACTAAATCAATATGTTGATCATTTAGCAAGAGGCTTATCTTTAGTTTGTAACATTCTTGATCCAGATGTGATAGTTTTAGGTGGAGGAATGTCAAATATTGATTTTATTTATGAAAATATAAATGATGCTTTAAAAAAATATGTTTTTACAGATACACTTCACACTAAAGTTGTAAAAAATATTCATGGGGATTCAAGTGGTGTAAGAGGAGCTGCTTGGCTTTCCTAAATACCACCCATAGATATATATTTAATAGTCAAATAATCATCTAGGCCATATCGAGAACCTTCTCTTCCCATTCCTGATTCTTTGACTCCACCAAAAGGAACTTCCGCAATTGTTGGTAGTCCATTGTTGATAGATACAATTCCATATTCAAGTGCCTCAGCAACTCTCCATATTCTTCCTATGTCTCTTGAATAAAAATATGAAGCTAATCCGTATGGTGTATCATTAGCCATTTTAATCACCTCATCATCACTAGAAAATTTATAAAGAGGAGCAACAGGTCCAAATGTTTCTTCAAAAGTAATTTTTGCCTTTGTAGATACATTTGAGAGTACTGTTGGTTGATAGAAATTTCCTCCAAGTGAATGAACATCTCCACCAATTGCTATTTTAGCTCCTGTATTTACAGCATCTTGAACATGATCAATTACTTTTTCTAAAGAGGATTTATCAATTAAAGGACCAGATGTAATTCCATTTTCAAGTCCATTGCCCACTGTTATTTTACTGACTTCATTTGTAAATTTTTCTAGGAATTCATCATAAATATTTTCATGCACAAATATTCTATTTGAACAAATACATGTTTGACCACTATTTCTAAATTTACTTTGAAGTGCACCTGCAACAGCTTCATCCATATCTGCATCATCAAAAACAATAAAGGGTGCATGTCCACCAAGTTCCATAGAAACTTTTTTTACTGTTGAGGCACTTTGCTCTAAAAGTATTTTTCCAACCTCCGTAGATCCTGTAAAAGAAATTTTTCTAACAATAGGGTTACTTGTTAATTCTTTACCAATTTCGCTTGCTGATCCAGTAATTACGTTAAATACACCATTAGGAAAACCAGCATCTTTAGCAAGCACTGCTACAGCTAATGCAGAATATGGTGTTTGGCTTGCTGGTTTGACAACTGTGGTACAACCAACTGCAAGAGCAGCTGCACATTTTCTTGTAATCATTGAATTAGGAAAATTCCAAGGAGTTATTGCACCAACAACGCCAACTGGCTGTTTAATTAAAACAATTCTTTTTCCAGGTCTTGGATCAGGCACTACATCACCATAAACTCTTTTCGCTTCTTCAGCATAGAACTCAATGTATGAAGCACCCATTAGTATTTCACCTTTAGCTTCAGCAAGAGGTTTGCCTTGCTCAATAGTCATTATTTTAGCTAAATCATCTGCATTCTCCGTGATTAGCTCCCCCCATTTTTTTAGGATAACTGATCTTTCTTTAGCAGTAGTTTCTTTCCAAGTTTGGAAAGCAGTATTTGCATCATCTATAGCTTTTTTAGTTTCTGAGACTGAGCATTTTGGGACATTGCCAATAATTTCAAGAGAAGCTGGATTATTAACTTCAAGAGTTTCACCTGAAGAACTGTCAACCCATTCCCCATTTATGAAACATTTTTGTTTAAAGAGTGATTTGTTATTTAATTCCATTTGTTTTAATTATAATGCATAGTTTTAAATTAAGGAAAATATAATGACAATAGTTAATTCCTGGAATGAATGGGATCCATTAAAACATGTTATAGTTGGAGCAGTTGAAAATGCCAACATACCTCCAATGGAACCAGCACTCGAACCAAAAATTAGTAAAGATAGTGGTATGGCAGGATCGCACGGACCACGTTCAAAGGAATCAATTGCTAAAGCAAATATACAATTAGAAAACTTTATTAAAATTTTAAATTCCCTAAATATAAAAGTTGATAGACCAACACCTATTGACTTTTCTCAGAGTATCCAGACACCCGATTGGTCTAATGATGGTATGTTTGGTTGCATGCCTCCAAGAGATGTTATTCTTACTGTAGGAAATGAAATGCTAGAGGCGCCAATGTCTTACAGATGTAGATGGTTTGAGTACCTTGCTTATAGACCACTACTTGAAAAATATTATGCAGAAGATAAAAACATGAGATGGGAGTCAGCACCTAAACCAAGATTAACTAATCAATCCTATAAGTCTAATTATCTTTCTGAAGGCATAACGGAAGAAGAACGTTATAAAAAAATCGAAAATAGAGACATGATATTGACAGAAAAAGAACCACTTTTTGATGCAGCAGAAATTTTACGCTTTGGGAAAGATCTCTTTTATCATAACAATTTTACATCAAATTTAAGCGGTTTAGATTGGTTAAGAAGACATTATCCAAATCATCGCGTTCATCAAATTAATTTACCAGGTGATTTAATTCCAACTCACATAGATGCATGTTTTACTCCTATTAAACCAGGAGTTATAATCATTAATCCGAATAGAAAAATATCATCAGAGCAAAGAAAAATT
Organism: uncultured Alphaproteobacteria bacterium; assembly: GCA_902575815.1. Classification (GTDB taxonomy): domain Bacteria; phylum Pseudomonadota; class Alphaproteobacteria; order HIMB59; genus CACPNW01. The sequence goes on from CACGTA010000022.1 coordinate 8,258, forward strand.
TTCGATGATAATAAATGGGAAATTCATGAGGCAGCACCTTCTATTCATAATAGTCCACCACCTATGTGTTATTCATCAATCTGGTTATCAATGAACGTTTTGATAATTGATCCTAAAACTATATGTGTTGAGGCAACGGAAGAAAAAATGATTAAACAAATGGAAAGTTTTGGATTGGAGGTTATCCCAGTTCCCTTTAGAGACGTTTATGCGTTTGGTGGTAGTCTACATTGTGCCACTACTGATGTTCATAGAGAGGGTGAGTGTGAGGATTATTTTCCAAATCAATAATGGATAGCTTTAATCAAAATAATGTTAAAGCCAATTTACATGATACAAACTTTTCTAGAATTGGTGTAATTACACTTTCAACTGATTTTACTATTGAGCAGGATTTTAGAAAAATTTGCCATAATTTACCAGTTGATTTATTTTTTAATAGGATACCTTTTTTAAATCCTCTAACTCATGAAAATTATATGAGGATGGCTAATCATCTTACAGAAACAACAAACCAAATACTTCCCAATGAAAAAATACAAGTTGTAGCTTATGGATGTACTTCAGGTACTATTGAAATTGGTGAAAAAAGAATAAGATCTGAAATTTTCAAAGCTAAACCTGATGCTTTAATTACCACACCTATTACAGCAGCTGTTAAAGCACTTAAATTGTTGAATCATAAAAAAATTGCAGTTCTAACCCCGTATCCAAAAGATGTTAATGTTAAAGTTTACAACTATTTAATTGAAAGTGGATTTCAAATTAAATCTTTTAGTTCTTTTAATTTAAATTATGATTCGGAAATTGCCAAAGTTACTCATGATAGTTTAACAGAAACAATTTCCTCAATTGATTTAACAGATGTTGATAGTATTTTTGTTTCTTGTACTGCATTAAAAGTAATTGATATTATCGAAACATTAGAGTCAAAATTAAGCACAGATATAATTTCAAGTAATCAAGCTATTATTTGGGATTCATTAAGATTATCTAATATTAATCAAAAAATTGATGGTTTTGGTAACCTATTTAAATTACATTAAATAGGGTTTAAATTGATTACACTTCAACAAATACAAGATGCACATAAGAAAATTTTACCTTATGTTAATTATACACCATTAATTAATTCTAATTTCTTATCAAAAAATAATAAAGTAAAACTAAAGTTAGAAAATTTTCAAATTACTGGTTCATTTAAGTTAAGAGGTGCGGTTAATAAGCTTCTTTCTTTAAGTGAAGATGACAAAAGCAAAGGAGTCATCGCAGTTTCTACGGGCAATCATGGCAAAGGCGTTGCTTATGCTTCAAAGGTATTGGACATCCAATCAACAATATACATGTCTTCAATGGTTCCAGAATATAGAAAAGAGGCTATTGAAAAATTAGGAGCAAAAGTAGAAATTATTGGAAAGAATAGTGATGAAGCAGATTTTTATGCTAAACAAATTGCGAAAGAAAAAAATATCCCATTAATTCATCCTTTTGATGATGAAGATATTATTATTGGTCAAGGCACAGTTGGTCTTGAAATGCTTAATGAGTTTCCTGAAGTTGATACTGTAATAATACCAACATCTGGAGGTGGTCTTATATCTGGAATTGCTCAGGCTATTAAACTTCAAAAACCTGACACAAAAATTATCGCCGTATCTATGGAAAGAGGCCCTTCAATGTATGAAAGTCTAAAAGAAGGCAGACCTGTTGATGTAGAGGAAACTGAAACTTTAGCTGATTGTTTAGGGGGTAGTATTGGTTTAGATAATAAATTTACATTTAATATTGTAAAACAATACGTTGATGACTTTGTTTTAGTAAGTGAAGAAAAAATAGCTGAGGGGATTAGAATAAATTTTTTAGAACATAAAATTGTATCTGAAGGTGCAGCAGCAACAAGTGTAATGGTTGTTAAAGAAAAACTAACATCGCACTTAGGAAAAAATATAATCTGTTTAATTTGTGGTGGAAATATTGACTCGGAATTGTTTAACAAAGTTTTAAGTCATGCTCATCCTTAATAAAAATGATATTATTCAACATGTAGATTTGAATAAAAATCTCATACCAATAATAGAGGAGGCTTTTATAAGTTTATCAAAAGGATTGGTAATGATGCCACCTATAATGAGAATTGATATTGAAAAATATCATGGTGAATCTGATGTTAAAGCTGCATACGTTGAGGGTCTTGATAGTTTTGCAATAAAAATCGCTTCAGGTTTTTTCGATAATCCAAAACTTGGTCTACCATCTAGTAATGGACTGATGGTTTTATTAGATTCAAAGACTGGTGTTGTAAAATCTGTTCTATTGGATGAAGGTTATCTTACAGATACTAGAACAGCTATAGCAGGAGCAATAGCTACAAAATATTTATCAAATCAAAATGCTAATTCTGTTGGTATTATTGGAGCTGGAATTCAAGCCAAATTACAACTTCAAGCAATAATGTTAGTTAGAAAAATAAAAAAAATAATAGTCTGGACAAGAGATGAGACAAAAGCAAACCAATTTATCGAAGGTTTTAAAGATTTAGAATTAGATTTGCATGTAGCTTCTTCTTGCAAGGAGTTGGCAAGCTTATCAGAAATAATCGTTACAACGACTCCTAGTAAAAAACCGCTTTTGGAATTTGGTTGGATAATTAAAGGAACTCACATAACAGCAATGGGATCAGA
>CACGTA010000023.1 GCA_902575815.1 uncultured Alphaproteobacteria bacterium
TTCCTGCACCAGATGGTGAGGAAATTATTATTAATTTACTATTTTTTTCTATATTCATTAAGTTTTTTTTTGTGTTCATTAAATGTTTTTGAAAATATATGTCTATTTAAAGAATAATTAAAAAAATAAAACAAAAAATCTGACTTGTTGTCTTCAAATAAAATATCTAAAGTTTTTTTACCAACGTATGATATTGGTTCAGGGGGCAAACCTTTATTTAAATAAGTATTAAATGGATGATTTATCTTTAGATCACTTATCAATAAGTTTCTACCTAAGTTATAATTACCATTAGTGATTGCAAATAATACAGTTGCATCAATTTGCAATTTCATATTTCTGTTTAATCTATTAAAAATTACAGATGATATTTTTCTTTTATCTGAAGTACCTAAACCCTCTTTTTCAAGTAATGATCCTATAATCATTAAATCATTCTCATTAAAATCATCTAATAATGTATTATTTACATATCTTTTAAAATAATTTTTTTTAATAATTTTGAGCTTTTCTAAAAAAGAATTAAAATTACTGCTTTTTTGTATAAAATATGTATCAGCAATAATTGCTTCATACGGTATTGAGTAATATTCAGAAAAAAATTTAGACAATTCTGCATCTAGTTGTTTCTGAGACCAACCTTCCACTATAGTAATTTTATATAAAACATTGCTTGGTTTTGAAATAATATTTATAAAATTTAATAATGATACATTTTCTCGAATATTAAAATCTCCATAGTGAAAATAAGTTTTATTAATAATATTATGAAGCTTAAAATATATTTTAGTTAAAAAAATATCAAAATTTGAAAGATTAAAGATATTATTTTTTAATACTTCTTCTAATTTTTCACCTTTGTTAATATTTATAGGGTTTTTTTTTAAAACAATATCTTTATTAAATACATACAAAGAATAAGTAACTAAAAAAATAGAAAGAAATATTATAAAAAAACTAAATACTTTTAAATAATAATGCAGTGTTTGTTCCTCCAAATCCAAATGAATTACTTAAAGAGTATGTAATATTTTTTTCTAGAGGTGTGTTAGGTATTAAATTTATATTACTTGTTTCAATTGGATCATTTAAATTTAATGTTGCAGGTAAGATATTACTATTTAATGCCATAATTGAAAATATTGATTCTACGCTTCCAGCAGCTCCTAATAAATGACCTATTGATGATTTAGTTGAACTAACGAATATTTTATGTTTGAATAATCTTGATATAGCATTTAGCTCTATTTCATCTCCCTTTACAGTAGAAGTTCCATGAGCATTTACATAATCAACTTTATCTGAATTCAAACTTGCCATATCAAGCGCACCTTTCATTGCTCTGTAACCACCATCACCATCCTCAGCGGGAGCAGTTATATGATGCGCGTCTCCTGACATTCCATAACCAGATAGTTCAGCATAAATTTTTGCTCCTCTTTTTTTCGCATATTCCATCTCTTCAAGAATTATTATTCCAGCACCCTCACCCATAACAAAACCGTCTCTATTTTTATCCCATGGCCTAGAAGCTTCTTTAGGCTGTTCATTAAATGATGTACTTAAGCTTCTGGCAGCACAAAAACCAGCAATGCCTAATTTACATACAGCTGCTTCTGATCCACCAGCAATCATAACATCTGCTGCTCCTCTTTTAATCATTTCACCTGAATCGCCAATTGAGTGTGCCCCTGTTGCACATGCAGTTACGACAGAATGATTTGGACCTTTAAAGCCATATTTGATTGAAATTTGGCCAGATAAAAGGTTAACTAAAGATGAAGGAATAAAAAAAGGAGATAATTTTTTAGGTTCTTTATCATTTATAGTTAAAGAACCTTCATAAATTGTTTCAAGGCCTCCAATACCTGACCCGACAGAAACACCAATTCTTAATTTATCTTCTTCTTTTAAATTTTTTAAACCTGCATCTTCGATTGCCATTTCTGCTGCTACAAGACCATACTGTATAAACCTGTCGTTTCTCTTAAGATCTTTAGGTGTTAAAATAGACTGTTTATTAAAATAAAGTTCATCATCTGGATCATTGTTTAAAAAACCAGCTATTTTTGAAGGTAAATTTGAGACATCAAAGTGATTAATTTTTTTTATTCCTGACTTTTTATCAATTAAATTACTCCATGAACTGTCTTTGTTGTTACCTAAAGATGTAAGCAATCCCATTCCAGTAACAACAACTCTTCTCATAAAATTATTTTAAATTTTATTTTTTGCTTTCAATATAATCGATTGCATTTTGAACTGTTTGAATAGTTTCAGCAGCATCATCAGGTATTTCAATTCCAAATTTTTCTTCAAAAGCCATAACTAATTCAACCGTGTCCAAACTGTCTGCGCCCAAATCATCAATAAATTTAGCTTCAGGAATAACTTTTGATTCATCAATTCCTAAATGATCTACTACGATTTTTTTTACCTGATCTTGAATATCACTCATATTTTTCTCCTTATAGTTTCTTTTAGATTATTATTTGAATGTGTGTCAACAAATTAAACCATCAACATTCCACCATTAATATGAAAATTCTGACCTGTTATATAAGATGATTCGTCTGATGATAAAAAAAAGACTAGATTGGCAATATCAGCAGGATCACCAAATCTCATCATAGGTATTTTCGATAAATAATTTTTCTTTTGCTCATCATTTAAGTTTTCAGTCATTTTAGTAGAAATAAATCCAGGGGAAATTATGTTTACGTTAATATTTCTTTTTGCAACTTCGAGTGCTATTGACTTATAAAGACCTACAAGACCAGATTTTGAAGCAACGTAATTAGCTTGACCTGGGTTTCCTGTTGATCCAACAATTGATGAAATGCCAATGATTTTACCATACTTATTAGAGAGCATATTAGGTAGCAAAGATTTGATAATTTGATAATTGGAGTTTAGGTTTGTTTGTATTATCTCAGACCACTGTTCACTTTTCATTCTAAAGATGAGGTTGTCATGAGTTTTTCCAGCATTGTTAACTATTATTGTAATATCCTTATGAATTTTAGATATTTCATCTAAAGAAGCCTGTAAACTTTCTGAATCTGAAAGATCAACTTTATAATAATAATGATCATCTCCATATTTTTCTTTTAATTTTAAAATTTTTTCATCAGAAGACGATGTCAAAACAAGTTTAAATGATTTCTTTATAAATTTATCACAAATTGCTGAGCCTATACCTCCAGATGCACCAGTTATAAAGATTTTTCTACTCTCACTCATGTTAGTCTAGATCAGCAATTTTATCTATAGAGATAATATCGAAACTATTTGAGATTCTCTTTATTAATCCACTTAAAACTTTATTTGGACCTATCTCTATAATTTTGTTTTCACCTATAGCCTCAAGTGTTTTAATGCTTTGTGTCCAACTTACTTTATTAGCCATTTGCTTTTTTAAATTATTTTTAATATTTATTCCATCACTATGGGCACTTGCATCAAAATTAGTAATTATTTTTATATTATTTTCTTTAAAAATTACATTTTCTATATCTTGAGAAAGTTCTTCTTGGGCTTCAATCATAAATTTACTGTGGAATGCTGCAGAAACATTTAAAATTATAAATTTTTTAACACCATTGTTAATAAATAATTCTTTACTTTTTTTTATTTCATCTATTTTTCCAGAAATAACAATTTGAATGTTAGAATTATCATTTGCAATTTCAATTTTTAAATTATTTTTATCTATAATATCTTGAATTGCATTTGAATCTTTTCCAATCAAAGCAGCCATTCCAGTTTGATTAGGTAATACTGCATTATTCATTAACTCACCTCTTTTTTTCAGTATTAAACTACATTCTTTTAAACTGATTTTGTTGCTACATGCTAAAGCCGTATACTCGCCAAGTGAATGTCCCATCATAACATTGATATTTTTGTTTTCTTGCTCTCTTACCAAACAGAATGTTTTGAAAATAGCATATGAAGCAGTAAATATTGAAATTTGAGTAAATTTAGTTAAATTTAAGTCTTTTTCATTATCGTTGAAAATAATTTTTTTTAAATTAATTTTTGTATGGTCTTCTATCTCTTCAAATACCAATCTAGCTATTTGGAAATTGTCGTAAAAATCCTTTGCCATACCAGCAGTTTGACTGCCTTGGCCGGGAAATACAAAAGATGTCATTAATTGTTGATTTATTTTAAAAATTAAATATATGCAAGTTCAACTTCTCTTGTGTTATTATATACAAGATTAACCATGGAGTTTTATGAATAAATTTGAAGCAGTTCTTATATTAAATCCTGATTTAGCAACAAATATACTAAATAATGAGATAGACGAATTCAAAGCTAAGCTAGAAACACATTCAGCCAAGATAATTAATGAAGAAAATTGGGGTCTTAGAGACTTGAGCTATACTATAAATAAATACAAAAAAGCGTTTTATAGATACTTTCAACTAGAAACATCAGGGTCAATTGTAAAAGAAATTAGTAAAGAGTTAAATCAATCAGAAAATTTAATTAGATATATTTTTATAAAAGTTAAAAATCATCAAGAACTTCCAACAAAATTAAATAATGAGAAAAAATAAATTTAATACAAAAAAAGACGAAAGATCTAATTCACCATTTGAAACTAAAAAGAAGTTCTGTCCTTTTAGTCAGCCTGGATCACCTGAAATTGATTACAAAGATATAAGACTATTAACTAGATATATAACTGAAAAAGGTAAGATTATACCAAGTAGGATTACTGGTGTATCCAAAAAGAAACAGAAAGAACTAGCAAGAGCAATAAAAAGAGCTCGTTTTTTATCCTTAATTTCATACACAAATAAATCATTTCCGTCATGAAAATAATCTTAACAACTAACATAAAAAAATTAGGTAAAATAGGTGATAAGGTAACTGTAAAACCTGGATTTGCTAGAAACTTTTTATTTCCAAATAATATGGCACTTAGAGAAAATAAAAAAAATGTTGAATATTATAAAAAAATAAAAGATGAAATGGAAAAAAATGAAGAAATTAAGTTAAATCAAGCTAAAAAAATGATGGATGAAATAAAGAAACTTAAAATTATTTTTAACAAAGAGGCAGATGATAAAGATCAACTTTATGGATCAATTTCTAAAAAAGAAATTATTGATTTTCTCCTGGCTAAAAATTTAACGGTTAAGTCTGATGATATAATTATAAAAAATCAAATTAAATCGATAGGTGAACATTTAATTGAAATTAACCCATACGAAGGGATTATCGAAGAGTTTGTTGTTATCGTAAATAAAAACTAATTTATTCACACTATTAATATTTTATTAACTAAATATTATTTCTAAGTGTTGTTGATTATTTTTTTATAGTTTAATCTGATTAAATGTCATTTGAATTATTAAATTCAAACCAAAGTACACCTAACCAAGAAGATATATTTTCTAATACTGATGCAGAGTTAGCATTAATAGGTTGTATCTTATGGGATAATAGAAATTATGAAAAAGTTTCAGATTTTCTAAATGAAAATCATTTTGTAGATCAAGCTAATAAAACAATATTTTTAACTATAAAAAATTTATTAGATAAAAATATTTTAGTATCTCCAATAACACTGAAAAACTACCTGCCAGAAGATAAAAATAATATAAATAAAGTTAAATACTTGAATCAGCTCAAAGATAGCGCTCCTTCTACTCAAAATACTTATAATTACGCCAAAATCATTTATGATTTGTATATAAAACGAAATTTAGTTGGCATAGCACATAATATCGTTCAAGAAACAAGCGGAAACAATAATATTCTTGCTGAAACTTTGATAGAGAATGCTGAAAATGATCTTTATAATTTATCTCAAACTGGTCATGCAGAAAGATCATTCATAAATTTTGGTAATGCTCTTCAAGGTGCTGTAGATATAATTAGTGAAGCATATAAAAGAGAAGGTAAAATAGCAGGGGTGCCGACAGGATTTAAAGATTTAGACAAAAAATTAGGCGGATTACACAAATCAGATTTAATAATTATAGCCGGTAGACCATCAATGGGCAAAACTGCTTTAGGTACTAATATAGCTTTTAATTGTGCAATTAAATATCTAGAAGAAAAAGATGAGTTTGATAAAAAAAAAATAATTGATGGTGGTAAAGTAGCTTTTTTTTCTCTTGAAATGTCTTCAGAACAATTAGCAACTAGAATTTTAGCAGAACAGACAAAAATTTCTGGAGATAAAATGCGCAAAGCTGAATTAAATAAAGAAGACTTTAATAAAATTGCTAAAACATCTTCTAAATTAGAAAAATTAAACTTAATAATTGATGATAATCCAGTTCTTACAATTCCAATTTTAAGAGCTAGAGCTAGGAGACTTAAGAGATTACATGATATAAACTTAATTATTATAGACTACTTACAGTTAATGTCATCTTCATCATATAATAGAAATGATGGAAGAGTTCAGGAAATTTCTGAAATTACAAGAGGTTTAAAATCTATTGCAAAGGAATTGAATATACCTATCGTAGCTTTGTCTCAACTATCAAGACAAGTTGAACAGAGAGAAGATAAAAGACCACAACTATCAGATTTAAGAGAAAGTGGAACTATAGAACAAGATTCAGATGTAGTTATGTTCATTTACAGAGAAAGTTACTATTTAGAGAGATTAGAGCCAATTAGAAAATCTGAAGAAGACGATATGAAATACAATGAAAGAGTATCAAGATGGCAGCAACTAACAAATGAAAATTATAATAAAGCAGAAATAATTATAGCAAAACAAAGACATGGGCCAATTGGATCAATAAAAATGCACTTTGATGCAAATTATACAAAATTCAGTGACTTAACATCGAAAGATTATGATAATATTATCGAGTGATTAAAGAAAGTGGTATCTTAAATATAAATACAAATAACTTAATTTATAATTATAATTTTTTCAAAAAATTAAAGAAAAACTTAATTGTTGCCCCAACAATTAAAGCAAATGCATATGGATTAGGGTATAAAAAAGTATTTAATCTCTTATTAAAGAATAGCTGTAAACATTTTTTTGTTGCCACATTAGATGAAGGTTTAAAATTAAAAAATAAAAACAAATTAATAAATATTTTTATTTTAAATGGATTACAAGATTACAATTTAAAAAGATTTTTTAGTTCAAACCTTATTCCAGTTATTAATAGTATAGAAGAATATATTAGAATAAAAAATTCTGGATTAAAATTTGCTATTCATGTCGATACAGGAATAAACAGATTGGGAATTCCAATAGAAAAAACAAAAGAAATAGATTTTAAAAATAAAAATATACAATTAATTATAAGTCACTTATCTAGTGCTGATAAATATAATGATAATTACAGTTTAAAACAAAAGAAAATTTTTACTAGATTAAAAAATAAACTTAATAATAATAAAATTATTTTTAGTTTAGCTAATTCTCATGGAGCTGTTTTAAATAAATCATATTTATATGATATGATTAGACCAGGAATAGGTATTTATGGAGGTTTTGAAAATAAAAAATTAGGTAGAAGAATTAAAAATGTAGTTAGTTTAAAAGGAAAAATTATACAAATTAAATATATTAAAAAAAACCAATATGTTGGTTACAATAGAACTTATAAAGCAAAAACAAAAATCAAAGTTGCCATTATAGGACTTGGATATGAGGATGGCATACCTAGATCATTAAGCAATAAAGGATATGTTTATTTTAAAAAAAAGAGATTCAAGATAATCGGTAGAATTTCAATGGATACGTTTACTGTAGATATTTCAAAATCAAGTCATGATTTGAATATAGGAATGTATTTGGATATTTTTAATGACGAGCATAAAATAGATAAATTTGCAAAACTATGCAAAACTATACCTAATGAAATTATGACCTCTATAGGTAAAAGAGTTTATAGAAAATATGAATAAAAAATTACAAATCATTTTATTATTTTTTCTAATTGCATCATTAATATTTACTAGTTTTTATATAAGAGATTTCAGAATTGATGCTTCTTCAGATAGTTTAGTGTCACAAAATGATGAAGATTTTAAATATTTCTCATATTACCAAGATTTGTTTCCAACGAAAAATAGCTTAGTAATAGCAATCAAAAGTAATTCTAAAATCGATAGAGTTCTAATAGAAGAAATTGAAAAAATAAGTAAAAAATTATCTGATTTACCAGAAGTTTATTCTGTTTTTACAATTAATAAAGCCCCTATCCTACTTTTAAATAAAACTAACCTTTTAGATTTAGCAAATGATAATTATGAAACGATAATAGATACCAATTTAGCTATTAAAGATGTTTTAAATGAGTTTTCAAGAAGTCCTATCTATAGTGATCAAATTATTAATGAGAATCAAAATATAACTTCTATTGTAATTTTCCTTAATGAAAACAATAGAGCACTTGATCTTAAAGAAAACAAAAATTTATATCTTTCTCAAGGAAAATATTACAGTATAAAAACAGAAATAGATAAAGAGAGAAATGAATTAATTAAAAAAATAAGAAATATTATTACTAATAGCAATAAAGATTTTACATACTATTTAGGTGGTGTAGAAATGATATCAAGTGATGTGATTTCTTATGTTAAAAATGATATTTTAACATTCAGTTTAATTGTTCTTTTAATTATAATTTTAATTCTTTTCATAATTTTAAGAAGAGTCAAATGGGTATTTGCTATTTTATTTACTTCAATTAGTGCAGTTTATTTGTCAATAGGCTTAGCTGGTTTTATTAATTTTGAAATTACAGCAGTTTCAGCAAACTTCTTATCTTTAATGTTTGTTTTATCTATTTCTATGAATGTGCATATAATGAATAATTATTTACAAAGGGATATAAAAATTATTGAAAATTTTAGAATGATGTTTTGGCCTTGTTTTTACACCTTTCTGACTACAATTGTTGCTTTTGTATCATTAGTAATATCAGATATTAAGCCTGTAATTGATTTTGGAATTATAATGATAATAGCATTATTAATAGTTTTAATTTCATCATTTGTAATCTTACCTCTAATTATTTCTTTTTTTTCAAAGGAGAAAAAAAGCTATTCTCTAAATTTGAGTTTTTTAAAATCTTTTTATCCTTTTGCATATAAGAATAGTAAATATATTCTTGGATTAAACATTCTAATTTTTTTCATATCTCTATATGGAATTACCAATCTGAATGTTGAAAACTCATTTATTAAATATTTTAAAAAAAATACAGAAATTTATAAAGGAATGTATCTTATAGATAATGAATTAGGCGGAACTACACCATTAGACATTATTATTAAATTCAAAAATGATGATCAAATAGTTGATACAATAACAAAAGCTGAAGAAGAAGATGATTTAGAAATTGAAGATGATTTTTTCTCAGATGATCTGTTTGAAGAAGAAAATAATATTTGGTTCACAAATGAAAAAATTGAAACAATCAAATATGTTCATCAATATTTAGAAAGTAGAATAGAAATTGGGAAAGTTATTTCAATTTATTCACTTATAGATATTGCAAATCAAATAAACAAAAGTGATTTATCAATGTTTGAATTATCAGTATTATATAATGAAATACCTATTGATTATAAAACAGATTTAATTGATCCTTATCTAAATGTTGAAAAAAACATGATAAAAATTTCTACAAGAGTCAAAGATTCAAAAGATATAAAAAGAAATGATCTTATTAATGACATCAATTCTTTTTTATTAAATGAATTTGATAATTTGGAAGAATTTAAAGTGAACGGTCTATTAGTATTATATAATAACATGTTAAAATCTTTATTTAGCTCACAAATAAAATCTTTAGGTTTTGTAATTTTAGCTATTTTTATAATGTTTGTAATATTATTTAGATCTTTAAAATTAAGTATAATTGGAATAATTCCGAATATTTTTGCTTCAACTTTTATTCTTGGTTTAATTGGATTGCTTAAAATACCACTTGATATAATGACAATTACAATTGCAGCAATATCAATTGGTATAGCGGTTGATAATACAATACATTATATATATCGTTACAAGGAAAATCTAAAGTTAGGTAGAAATCATAGTGAAATGATTGAAAAAACACATTTATCTGTAGGTAATGCTGTTTTGATTACATCTATTGCAATAACTGCAGGGTTCCTTACTCTTTGTCTATCAAACTTTGTACCTACAGTTTATTTTGGTTTATTTACTAGTTTAGCAATGATATTTGCTATGATAGGAGTATTAATTACTTTACCATCAATATTGAAATATCAAAAATGACTTTCTTAAACTTTGAATTAATATTTTTCGATTATGTAGTATTAATCTTAACTACAGTAATTATTATTTTTAGTTTCTGGAAAGGATTTATTAATTCTATATTAGGGTTATTAACATGGGTTGGTTCTGTATTTGTAACCATATATAGTTAT
>CACGTA010000024.1 GCA_902575815.1 uncultured Alphaproteobacteria bacterium
AAATAAAGTTGTTACTGGAAATTTTCTCTTTCTATCTATTCTTGCATGAATATTATTTTTTGCATCATGTTCAAAATCTAACCAGGAGCCTCTGTAAGGAATTATTCTTGCATTAAATAGATATTTCCCACTTGTATGTGTTTTTCCATAATCATGATCAAAAAAAACGCCTGGTGATCTGTGCATTTGACTTACTACAACTCTTTCAGTGCCGTTAACAACAAAAGTTGCATTTTTTGTCATAAGAGGAATATCGCCCATGTATACTTCCTGCTCTTTTATGTCCCTTACTGACTTAGTTCCTGCAATTTCGTCAATATCCCATATAATTAATCGAAAGTTTACTAATAATGGAGTGCCATACGTAAGACCTCTTTGTGAACACTCATCAACATCGTATTTTGGCACACCAAGATTATAACTGACATAGTCTACGGTTGCTCTCTCTGCGTAGTCGTGAATTGGAAAAACAGATTTAAAAATTGAATGCAGGCCAACGTTTTCTAATTTTTCGGGATCAATGTTTAGTTGTAAGAAATTATCGAATGATCTCTTTTGAACCTCTACTAAATTAGGTAAAGATGTAACAAGAGGAATTTTTCCAAAAGATTTTCTTATTTTCTTTAAATTAACATTATCTAAGCTCATTTTTCTCCTTTATATAACTTATAATATCCTCATAATTGAAGGCCTTAATAAAGGCCTACAATTTATTTTAATGAAACTTTAGCGCCAGCTGCTTCTAATGCTTTTTTCATTTCTTCAGCTTCTTCCTTTTTAACCCCTTGTTTAAGTGGTTTAGGTGCACCTTCAACTAGATCTTTTGCTTCTTTTAAGCCAAGACCAGTAATGGTTCTTACTTCTTTAATAACTGCAATTTTATTAGACCCAGATTCAGATAGTTCGATATCAAATTCTGTTTTCTCTTCTGCAGCAGCTTCTCCACCACCTGCAGCTGGAGCTGCGGCTACTGCAACTGGTGCAGCGGCAGATACACCCCATTTTTCTTCAAGCAATTTACTTAATTCAGCTGCTTCAAGAACGGTGAGTGAAGAAAGATCTTCTACAATTTTATTTAAATCAGCCATTTATTTCTCCTTATTTACCTAGTTCGACTCTTGTTTATTGCTACTATTAGAACTGATTAATCTTGCAATTTGCACTCCAGGCTCAGCTGTAATTGAAGCTATCCTTTGTGCAGGTGCAGAAATTAATCCTAATATTTTTCCTCTTAGCTCATCTAAGGAAGGTAATTTTGCAAGAAAATCAATTTTTTCTTTGTCAATTTTCTCGCCATTATAACCTCCGCCAATAATTTTAAACTTTTCAAATTTTTTTTCAAAACTAACAGCTACTTTTGCTGGTGCTACTGCATCATCAGAATAAGCAATTGCTGTTGGACCTTTAAAAAGTTCTGAAATATCTTTAAATTGAGTTTCAGATATAGCAAGTTTAGTGAGTCTGTTCTTAGTTACTTTAAATTTTGCTCCATTATCTCTCATTTCTTTTCTAAGTTGCTCTGTTTCATTAACTGTTAGCCCAGAATATTCAGCTACAATTACAGAAGTAGCATTAGTAAAGTCTTCTTTGAGATTACTGACAAAATCTTTTTTTTCAGAACGTTTCACGTCAACCTCGGTTTTAATTGGACCCAAAAGACCCAATATTAGCTAAAATTAGTTTGCCCACCAAACTAATTTAAAGCCTGTCAAGAAGCAAATCAATGACTCGCTTCAGTCTATGCAGGGTATTAAGCTTAAAGCTCCTGCAGTCTTTGACAGGTGATGATCAAAGATCATCTATTGGATTAATTAACGCAAGCTAGCTTGATTAATATTTAATCCAATTCCCATAGTTGAAGCTATGGTAACCTTTTTTATAAAAGAACCCTTAACAGTATCGGGCTTGCTTTTACTAACTGAAGAATAAAATGTTTTAATATTTTCTAACAAATCTTCTTCACTAAAATCTATTTTACCTATACCAGCATGAACAATACCAGATTTATCATTTTTAAATTTAACCTGACCTGATTTAGCGTCTTTTACTGATTGAGAAATTTCATTTGTTACAGTACCAAGCTTAGGATTTGGCATTAATCCTTTTGGACCAAGTATTTTTGCTACTTTACCTAATTTAGGCATCATATCAGGAGTTGCAATTAGAACATCAAATTCTATTTTTGATTTAGAAATTGTTTCAATCAAATCATCACTCCCTACCAAATCGGCACCATTACTTTTTGCATCATTTTGTTTGTCCTCATTTGCAATTACTGCAACTTTTACAGTTTTTCCTGTTCCATTGGGAAGATTTACTACACCTTTAATATTTTGATCAGTTTTGTTACTATCAATTCCGAGATTGATTGAGATATCAATAGTTTCTTTAAACTTAACGAAAGATTTTTCTTTTAAAATTTTAATTGCTTCTAACGGCTCATAAATCTTTGTAGTGTCAAAATTATTTAACATTTGTTTTCTATTTTTTGTTATTTTCATTAACCCACTACCTCCATACCCATTGAAACGGCAGATCCTTTAACCATGTTCATTGCTCCATCTAGATCGATAGCATTTAAATCTTGCATTTTTTCTTTGGCAATTTTTTCAATATCTTGCATTGAGACTTTACCTACTAATGATCTTCCAGGTGTTGAGTTTCCTTTTTTTATTTTTGCTGCTTTTTTAAGATAAAAACTTACTGGTGGTAATTTTGTAGTAAAGTCGAAACTTCTGTCTTTATATGCTGTTATAATAACTGGGATTGGAGCACCTTTTTCTAAATCTTTAGTTTTATCATTAAATGCTTTACAAAAATCCATAATGTTCAATCCTCTTTGTCCAAGGGCAGGACCAACAGGGGGAGAAGGATTAGCCCCTCCAGCAGGAATTTGTAATTTAATTAAACCTAGAATTTCTTTAGCCATAGTTTATACCTTTTCTACCTGAGAATATTCTAAATCAACAGGTGTTGATCTACCAAAAATTGAAACAGCTACTCTTAATCTTGCTTTATCTTCATCTATTTGTTCGACCTCTCCGTTAAATGACGCAAAGGGTCCATCAATTACTTTTACTTGTTCTCCAATATCATACATAATTGCAGGTCTCGATTTTTCTACACCATCAATAACTTGTTCAGATATTCTTTTTGCTTCAGCGTTACTAATAGGAACTGGTTTACCTTTATTTCCTAGAAAACCACTTAGCTTTGGAGTTGTTTTAATAATATGCCAAGTATCATCATTTAAACTCATTTTAATAAGGATATATCCAGGAAATATTTTTCTTTCTGTATTAACCCTTACACCTCTTTTTACTTCAACAATATTTTGAACGGGGACAGATATTTCTTCGATATGTTCTTTAACTCCAAGTTTTGTTGCTTGGTCTAGGATGCTGTCAGCAACTTTTTTTTCATAACCTGAATAGGCATGAAGAACATACCATCTTGCTTTATTCATTAAAAACCTGAACCTATTTCAATTATTTTTCTTATTGAAAAAGACCATATTTGATCGGTTAAAAGAAAAAATAATGAAAATAATATTATTAATAATATGACTATTGCAGAAGAAATAAAAGTATCTCGCCTTTGAGGCCAGGTTACTTTTTGTAATTCTTGTCTAACTTGTCTTACAAAAAGAGCTGGTGATGTTTTCTTTTTTTCAATATTCATATTTTCTTTTCTCTTGGCAGGAGTGGCAGGACTTGAACCCGCAGCCCCCGGTTTTGGAGACCGGTGCTCTACCAGTTGAGCTACACTCCTAATAAGTAATGGCTAACTGATAGAGCGGTCCCTAAAACTATTCAATAATTTCAGCAACAACTCCAGCGCCAACTGTTCTTCCACCTTCTCTGATTGCAAATTTTAAACCTTTATCCATTGCGATTGGAGACAAAAGAGTAACTTCCATAGCAATATTATCACCAGGCATTACCATTTCGGTTCCTTCTGGTAATTTAATTGTTCCAGTTACATCAGTTGTTCTAAAGTAGAATTGAGGTCTGTAGTTTGAAAAGAATGGAGTATGTCTTCCACCCTCCTCTTTTTTTAATACATATGCTTCTGCTTTAAATTTTGTATGTGGTTTTATTGAACCTGGTTTTGCTAATACTTGACCACGTTCAACTTCTTCTCTTTTTGTTCCACGAAGAAGAACACCAACGTTATCTCCGGCTTCACCAGAATCTAAAAGTTTTCTAAACATCTCAACTCCAGTACAAGTAGTTTTTTGAGGTTCCCTTATTCCTAGGATCTCGATTTCCTCTCCAACTTTAACTTGACCCTGTTCAATTCTTCCAGTTACAACTGTACCTCTTCCAGAAATTGAAAATACATCCTCAACTGGCATTAAGAAAGGCTGATCAACAGGTCGGCTAGGTTGTGGTATATGTTCATCAACTGCTTTCATTAATTCCATGATTGAATTTTTTCCAATCTCATCATCTCTACCTTCAAGAGCTGCTAAAGCTGAACCCTTAATGATTGGGATAGTATCACCTGGGAATTCATATGAAGTAAGAAGTTCTCTAATTTCCATTTCAACTAGATCAATTAGCTCTTTGTCATCTACTTGATCAACTTTGTTCATGTACACAACAAGAGCAGGTACACCTACCTGTCTAGCTAAAAGTATATGTTCTCTTGTTTGAGGCATTGGTCCGTCAGCAGCATTAACAACTAAGATACCACCATCCATTTGAGCTGCACCAGTAATCATGTTCTTAACATAATCTGCGTGTCCAGGACAATCTACGTGAGCATAATGTCTTGCTTCAGTTTCATATTCAACGTGTGCAGTAGATATTGTAATACCACGTTCTCTTTCTTCAGGTGCTTTGTCGATGTTTGCATAATCTGTAAATTCTGCTCCACCTGTCTCAGCTAATATTTTTGTAATAGCAGCTGTTAATGTTGTTTTACCATGGTCAACGTGACCAACTGTACCTATGTTACAATGCGGTTTGTTTCTTTCGAATTTTGCTTTAGCCATTTTTTTACCCCAATAATATTTTGTTATGGAGCGGGTGAAGGGAATCGAACCCTCGTAGCCAGCTTGGAAGGCTGGAGCTTTACCACTAAGCTACACCCGCAACTAAACTGACTGCTTCACACACTCACTTTAATGCTTTCATCCCATTACCTCCATAATGGTGGAGGGGGTAGGATTCGAACCTACGTACGCTCACGCGGGCGGATTTACAGTCCGCTGCCTTTAACCACTCGACCACCCCTCCGTTTGAAGAAATTGGCCAATACTAATAAATTAGTATACATGTCAATCTAAAACAGCAGCTTCACCTTTGCAAAATACGCATACTCGTAAAAGCAACGGCCTTTTAGACAAAAAATGCTATTTTGTACATATCTAGATTGTATTAATTGGACAAATCTGTGATATTAAATAATGACTAAGTTTAGAAGTAATAAATCTAATAAAAATCAAGGAATTCATACAATTTTTGGTCAACATTCTGTTAAAGCAGCTCTACAAAATGATAAAAGAGTGCATATTGAGCTAATTATAAGTAAAAATCAGACTAATTTTAACAAAAAATATGAAGCTAAAATACAAAAAATTACCATTCTTCCTCAAAATGAATTTACAAGAAGATTTGGAAATGAGAACACAACTCAAGGAGTAGTTCTAAAAACAAAAGATTTTGCAAGGCCAGGTTTAGAAGAATTTGTAAAATTAGAAAGCAAGAAAGCAAAATCAGTAATATTAATTTTAGATCAAGTAACTGACCCTCAAAATATTGGCTCAATAATGAGATCATGTGCATTATTTGATTGTGCAGGAATTATAGTTGGCAAAGATAATTCACCAGAGTTGACTTCATCAATATATAAATCAGCTTCTGGTGCTGCTGAGATTGTAAATTATATTAGAGTAACAAATATAAGAAGAGCTATTTCTTTTCTGAAAAAAAATAATTATTGGATTTATGGCTTTGACAGTTCAAAAATTAATAATGCAAAATTAAATTTTTCAAAAAAATCAGTATTAGTTTTTGGATCTGAAGGAAAAGGTATTAGAGAATTAGTAAAAAAAGAATGTGATGAAATAATGCAGATAAAAATGAAAAATAATTTAAAATATGAAATTGATAGTTTGAATGTTTCTAATGCAACATCGATTGCATTATATCATTTTTACTCAACGTAAATGTTATAAAGATGGTGCCGCGTGTCGGAATCGAACTGACTACCTGATGATTACAAATCAACTGCTCTACCAAATGAGCTAACGCGGCATTAATTTTGCATTTATATTAAATTATAAATTCAACAAGAATTTTATAAATTAAATTCCAGGAATATAAGGAACTCCATCACCCTTTACTCTTTCGTTTAATTCACTTAATGTAGAGCATGCAGTGATTGGACTAAATACAAGAAATAAAAGTATTAATGTTTTTTTAATCATAAAATATTTATAACTTCTCAATTTTTGCTGCACAATATTTAAATTCAGGAATTTTTCCATATGGATCTAGAGCTGGATTAGTTAAAAGATTAGCAGCAGACTCATTATAACAAAATGGAATAAATATGACTCCATCAGGAATCGCCCTGTCTTGCCTTACTCTTATATCTATTGAGCCTCTTCTAGTGGTGACTTTTATTTTGTCACCAGCTTTCATATTATTTTTAATTATATCTTTAGGCGATATTGAAACCGAAGGTTCTGGTTCAATAGCATCTAAATTTGATGCCTTTCTAGTCATAGCTCCAGTATGCCAATGCTCTAATTGCCTTCCTGTAGTTAGGATCATCGCAAATTCTTTATCCGGTACTTCATCTGGTGCAGTCACACTAGCTGGAACAAATTTACCTTTACCATTTTCGTTTGGAAATTTATCACCAAAAACAATTTCATCTCCTGGGGTTGTTGGAGATTTACTTGGATAAGTTACGGAGTTTTCATTTTCTAATCTTTCCCAAGAGATATTATTTAATGAAGGCATTGTTAGTGACATTTCTTCATAAATTTCCTTGGGATGTTTGTATTTCCAATCTAAGCCCATTCTTTTTCCAAGTTCGTTCGTTATCCACCAATCTTCTTTAGCTTCACCTGGAGAGTCTAAAGCTTTTCTTCCCATCTGTACTTGTCTATTAGTATTAGTAACTGTTCCAATTTTTTCAGGCCATGCCGAAGCAGGGAAAATAACATCCGCGTATGTAGCTGTTTCAGTTAAGAAAATATCTTGAACAACTAAATGGTCTAACATTTGTAAAGCTTCTCTTGCATGATTAAGATCAGGGTCAGACATTGCTGGATTTTCACCAAGTATATACATCCCTTTAATTGTATTCTCATGAATAGCATCCATAATTTCAACAACAGTTAGACCTTTTTTATCGTCTAAAGGAGTGTTCCAAAGTTTTTCAAAAAAATCTTTATTATTATCTTTATCAACTAATTGGTAATCAGGATACATCATTGGTATAAGACCGGCATCTGACGCTCCTTGAACATTATTTTGTCCTCTTAAAGGATGTAAACCAGATCCTCTTTTTCCAACATTCCCTGTCATTAAAGCTAGAGAAATTAAACATCTAGCATTGTCGGTACCATGTGTGTGTTGAGAAATTCCCATACCCCAAAAAATTATTCCTTTATTTGTATTGGCATATAAACGTGCTACTTCTCTTATAAGTTCTGGGTCGATACCTGTTTCGTTTTCCATTATATCAGGTGAATAATTCATTAAATGTTTTCTTAATTTTTCAAATCCTTCAGTTTGTTTTTTAATATATTCGGAATTAAATAAATTTTCTTCGACAATAACATTCATTATTGAGTTTAAGAGAGCAACATCAGATCCTGGTTTAAATTGCAACATATGAGTTGCATGTTTTTTTAAGGAATGACCTCTAGGATCCATCACAATTAATTTGGAACCTTTTTTTGCAGCATTCTTAAAAAAAGTTGCTGCTACTGGATGATTTTCAGTAGGATTTGCTCCAATTACTATTATCACATCAGAATGTTCAACTTCATAGAACGGAGCAGTAACAGCTCCTGAACCAATAGTTTCTAATAAAGCAGCAACAGATGACGCATGACAAAGCCTTGTACAATGATCAACATTGTTAGTATTAAAACCAGTTCGTATCAATTTTTGAAATAAATATGCTTCTTCATTTGAACATTTAGCTGATCCAAATCCTGCAAGATTACTTTTACCATTTCTTTGTTTTTTAAGTTTTAAAAATCCTTGTGCAGCATAATTTAAAGCCTCATCCCAAGATGCTTCTTTAAAATATTCATGAATATTTGAAAAATTAATACTTGGATGTAAATCTTTTGGCTTATCTTTAATTCTAATCAATGGCTTTGTAAGTCTTTCTGGATTATTTACATAATCAAAACCAAACCTTCCTTTTACGCATAATCTATTCTTGTTTGCAGGACCATCAACACCATTAACGAATTTAATTTTGTTATCTTTTACATTGTATTCTATCTGACAACCCACACCACAATAAGGACAAACGCTATCAATTTTTTTATCTACCTTACTATGACCAACACCATCTTTATCTACAATAGATGCTGGCATTAATGCTCCAGTAGGACAAGCCTGTACACATTCACCACATGCCACACATGTGCTATCACCCATAGGATCATCAAAATCGAATACAATTTTAGAATTTTCTCCTCGATATGCCATTCCAATGACATCGTTGACCTGAACTTCTCTACATGCTCTTACACAAAGATTACATTGGATGCATGCATCTAGATTTACAGCCATACTAGGATGAGAAACGTCTGCCTGACATGAAGTTTTTTTTGGAAATCTACTTTCTTTAACTTCAACTTTATCTATCCATTTCCAAAATTCAGAATTATTATCATGAGCAATTTCTTTTTTTGGCTGGTCTGCAAGAAGTAATTCAAAAACTAACTCTCTAGATTTTTTAGCCTTTTTTGAAGAAGTTTTTACTTTCATATTATCAGTTGGCTTTCTAATACAAGATGCCGCCAAAACACGTTCTCCTTCAATTTCAACCATACATGCTCTACAATTTCCATCTGCTCTATAGCCAGGTTTATCGGAATAACATAAATGTGGGATTTCTGTTCCAAGTCTATTTGAAACTTGCCAAATAGTTTCATCAGCATTTGCTTCAACTAACTTTTCGTTTAAATAAAATTTTGTTTTCTCTTTAGTCATAAGTTATTTCATTGCTAAAATATTTTAAAACAGAATTTAACGGGTTTGTTGCAGCTTGTCCTAATCCACATATCGATGCTTGAGCCATAACTTCACTTAAATCTTTTAATTTTTCCTTGTTCCAATTTTTTTCTTGCATTAATTTTACAGTTTTCTCCGTACCGGAACGGCATGGTGTACATTGACCACAACTTTCCTCTTCAAAAAATTTTAATAAATTAAGTGCAACATCTTTCATATTATCATGATCTGATAATACAACTATTGCTGCTGAGCCTAAAAAACATCCGGCATCCGCTAATTCTTTCGACCCATAATCAAGTGGAATATTATTCATAGTAGCAGGTAGAATACCGCCAGATGCACCTCCTGGAAGATATCCCTTAAAACTATGTCCATCTGCCATACCATCACAATACTCATCAATTAGTTTTTGAATAGTTATACCAGCAGGGGCAACTTTTACTCCTGGGTTCTTTACTCTGCCAGATACTGAAAAACTATGAAAACCCTTATTTCCGTTAGAACCCTTTTCAGCAAACCACTTTGCTCCTTTTTCAATTATATCTCTTACCCAAAAAAGAGTTTCTAAATTATTTGTTAAAGTAGGACATCCAA
>CACGTA010000025.1 GCA_902575815.1 uncultured Alphaproteobacteria bacterium
GAACTAATTTTATTAGCCCCAAGTATTGCTCTACCAAGAGTAGTTTTTCCTGAACCTGACTCGCCAACTAAACCAAAAAAAGATCCTTTTTTTATTTTAATATTAATATTGTTAACTGCATGTATTTTTTGTTTTTTTGAAATAAAATTTTCTTGATAATCAAAATTTACTGAAACATTATTAACTGAAATTAAATTATCACCCATTTTGACCACACTGAATTCCACACTGGTCAACCCAGTGACCTGGTTCAACTTCAATTAATTTCATTTCTATTTTACCATCTTTACCCTCAGGATTATGATGAGGGCATCGAGTTCTAAATACACAGCCTGTAGGTCTGTCTAATGGACTTGGAATATTTCCAGGTATAGGAGATAATGGTGCATCTAAGTTATTAATATCAGGCAAGGCTCGTAATAGACCTTTTGTATAAGGATGTTTAGGATTTTTAAGAATCTCATTTACTGGACCTTTTTCAACTACACTTCCTAAATACATTACTGCTACATGATCAGCGACCTGAGCAATAACACCTAGATCATGAGTAATAAATATTACGCCCATTTGATATTCTTTAATAATATCTTTAATTAAGTTTATTACTTGAGCTTGAATTGTTACATCTAAAGCAGTTGTTGGCTCATCTGCTAATAAAAGTTTAGGCATAGTTGATAATGCCATAGCTATCATAGCTCTTTGACGCATTCCTCCAGATAGTTCAAATGCATATTGATTAAACCGTTTTTCTGCATCAGCTATACCTACTCTTTTAAGCATGTTTATAGATATTGATTTTGCTTCATCTTTATTAATATTTTTATGAATTAGTAATTGCTCAACCATTTGTGCTCCAATTTTTATTGCTGGAGCAAAGCTTGCCATAGGTTCTTGAAAAATCATTGATACTTTTCCACCTCTAATTTTCTTTAAGTCTTGCTTAGAAGTAAATTGAAGAACGTTTTCGTTGTCTAAAATTATTTCTGCGTCTTCATTATAAGAGGTATTACCTGGGTTTAACTTCATAATCGATTTAGCTGTAACAGATTTACCTGATCCAGATTCGCCAACTATACCAAGTACCTCTCCTTGATCTACAGAAAGAGAAATATTTTCAACTGCTGTTATTCTACCTTCATCAGTATCAAATTTTACATCTAAGTTTTTTACTTCTAATAAGTGACTCATATTACTTTACTTTATGAGGATCTGCTGCATCACGTAATCCATCTCCTACATAAACAAATGTTAAAATTAATACGACTAAGAAAAATACAGGGATAAAATACCATTGATAATTTAAAAGTACATCAGCCTTAGTTGCATTTTGCAAAAGAACACCAAGAGAGTTTACTGGTTCTCTTAAGCCTAATCCTATAAAACTTAAAGCAGTTTCAGATAATAACATGTATGGAAAACTAATTACTAAATCGACAATAATGTAACTCGTAAAACTTGGTAACAAGTGTCTTACGATAATATGGGTAGATGACGCACCACAAAGTTTTGCAGCAAGAATATATTCTTGGCTTCTTTCACTAAGTAGATGAGTTCTTACTCTTCTTGCAAGTGTTGGCCACGAAATTAATCCAAGCAAGCAAGATATAAAAAAGAATCGTAATTCAGAACTCCATTCTAATGGTGCAAAGGCTGCAAGACACATAAATAGAGGTATTGGTGGTACCGTTCGAATTGCATCAGTGAACATTTGCAATACACTATCAATCCATCCACCATAGTAACCTGATATTCCACCTATAATTAGGGATAGTACAAATGATATAAAAACACCAAGTGTCCCTACAGCTAGTGAGATATAAATTGCACTCAAGGTTCTGCTAAATAAATCTTTTCCTGCCTTATCTGTTCCAAATATATGAATACCACCTTCTTCAACTCCAAATAAATGAGTATTGAATGTAAAACCTGGAATTTTAAAATCTAAAATTTTTCCAGGAAGATTTATGTTAAAATCAAAAACTTTATACTCCCAACCTTCAACAAAAAAATAAACATATCTTCTTTTTTCTGTATCAGTTTTATACACCCATCTAAAATTAGTATCAGCTCCTCTATATTTTGTTAGAGTGTGTAAAAACGGCCTTGGTGAAAAACCATTTTCATCCCAAAACATCGGAACCTGGGGTGCTCCATTTTCATAATCTTTGTCGCGACCATTAATAGTAGGATCATATGGAGATAAAAAATCTGAGAATAAACTACAAACAATCATGAAGAGTAATATTGAACCTGCAATCATGGCAGATCTATTTCCAAAAAAGCGTGTTCTTACTAATTGCATCTGTGTAGCTGTATAATAAGCTTCTTTTTTTTGATTACTAACCTCCACCCATAACTCCTTTTCTTATTCTTGGATCCATTATTGCTAAAATTATATCTGTAACAAAATTAACAAAAACGATTGTTGCAGTGAGTAAAAATATTATTGCTCCAGCTAGTTGTTGATCATTCGATCTAGCCAAAGCTTCTATTAATAAAGCTCCTGCCTCAGTCAAAATTAAAATCAGAGCAACTATTGGAAGTGCACTAAAAATTCTATTTAAATCAAACCCTATTGAATTTATTACAGGCCCTAAAGAATGCTTTGCTGGATATCGCCAAAGCAAACTCATTCCTGATACGCCTCTTGCTCTTGCAGCCATTACATATAACTTGTCATTTTCATCTAACATTAAAGCTCTTACAGTTTGTAATGCAAAGGCAGTTGCATTCCATCCTAAAACAAAAATAGGCAGCCATGCTCTACCTAAAAAATCCATTAACTTTGCTGATGACCATGGTTCATTTTCATATTCCTGAGAAAATAATCCTGTCATCGTATCTCCATAATAGATTGTCATAAAAAGCATTATGCAAAGTGCCACTAAAAAGTTTGGTAATGCTATACCAAGGTAACTAACAAACTTTAGAGTGTTATCTAATGATGCATATTTTGTCGTGGCCGAAATAATTCCTACGGGGATAGCAATTAAATATGAAAATATTAATGCTACTAAACATATGGTTAGAGATAAAGTAAATCTCCCACTAAGAAGTTCGTTAATATTCATTCTTAGAATACAACTATCACCAAAATCTTGATTAATAACAATGTCAGAAATCCACTTTCCATATCTATAAAGGAATGGTTTATCTAAACCTAAGCGAATTTTTTCTGCTTCAATATCTTCATAAGTAATTTGAGAGCCCTGAGTATTTTTAAAAGCTAAGTATCTTTCAGCACATGTTCCAGGTACTAATTCCATTAAAGAAAAAACTATGAAACAAACAATTAATAAAGTTACAATAGCTAAAAATGCTCTTGTAAACGTAAATTGAACAAAATTAATCATAGCATGATATCTCTTAATTGATTTTTAAGAATAGTAGAAAAAAGAAAAGCGGCAATAAAAAATTGCCGCTTTTAAGTATATTTATAGTTGACTTATTCGTCTAACCACCACTGAGTAGCTAAATATGGATAAGTTCTATAATATTCATAAGAAGTTGTTTTGAATTGTGTAAAATTTTTCAAAGCATTTCTATGATATGTTGGGAAAGGTGCTTTTACAGTTCCAATTAACAAAGTTTGCTCTGTTAACATTGTTGTAATTTTTTCACCCCACTCATTTGATTCAGGTGTACCTAAAGCATATGATTGAAATTTATCAATACCATCACTTAAATCGTAAACCCATTGAGGAGGTTCTACACCTTCAGCACCATCACTATCAATATAAGCTGCCCACAACATTCCTTGCGTATGGTTAAAGTAGTTTCCAAAAGGCGCTTTGAATGTTTCAGGATCACCTGCAATAATTGCTAATGGTTGACCTTTATCCCATGCATGAACATCTAATGCATTTGAAGATTGTGAACCACGATATTCATCAGGGGTTACCTCTTTAAAGGAAGTTTTAACTCCTACGTCGTTCCACATACGAGCAACTAACTCAACTTCTACACCACCTATACCTTGAGTAGCATAGTCAATGTTCATTGCAAAAGGCTCGCCATTAGGGAGTTCTCTAAAGCCATCACCGTCAACGTCCTTAAGACCAACTTCATCTAGAAGTGCATTAGCACCATCTGGATCATATTGAGTCATATACATTTTCATATCTTCACGTACGAAATCAGGAGCTGGTGACATACCTGTGAACTGCTCTACAACACCCATACCATAGTAAGCAACATCGTTAATTTCATTTCTATCTAGAGCAATTGACATTGCTTGACGGAAACGAATATCACCGTAAACTTTACGTTTTTCTAAGTCTGGATGAGTGACGTTGAAGCTAAATAGTGCTGCTCCACAACCTGGGTTAATTTGAATATTATAACCTCCAGACTCTGCTCCATCTAATAATTGAGGCGCAGACTCAAGTTGTACAGATTGAGATTTGTAATCAACTTCACCATTAACAAGTTTCAATAATCTTATTTCATTTTCATTGATATATCTCTCATTTTGATAATCAATGTATGGTAATTGATTCCCAGCTGTATCAACTTGGAAAAAGTATGGGTTTGCAGCATATACTCTACCTTCGGTAGTATCTTCAATAGTCATGTAAGCTTCTAAAGAAGGATAAGCAGCATATGGTAAACCATCTACTAACTCTGGATTTCTTAATAACGGAGTTGGAGTATCAGTCCAACCTGAGTTGCCATAATAAGCCGCTAAAGCATCCCAGCCATCTGCAAAACCTAAAGCTTGTGCATTCGCATCAGCATTTGAATCAATTTCCGGATGGAATTGTTCTAGGAAATGTGAAGGCATAAAAGCTTGGTTATAAGATGTAGCTAAAGTAGCAAGTAAACCAGGAAATGGAGATGGTAAGTTAAATCTTACTGTTTGATCATCAATTACATCAACAGTCATTGCCTCACCACCAACTAGTAGATATGGATATGGTTTTTCACGAATCTTTGGATTCATCATTAAGTCTTCGTACCAAAACTCTACATCTCTAGCTACAAAAGGTTCACCATTTGACCACTTGTGACCTTTACGTAACATAAATGTTAAAGTAGTAAAATCATCATTCCATTCATAATCTTTTGCAACATTTGGAACTACAGTTGACAAGTCATCAGCAAAACGAACTAAGTTAACATGTCGAGTTGAAAGCATATCTGAAGTACCAGCTTCAGTTGCATTAGATAAGAAGTTAATAGTGTTTCCATATTTACCAATTGATTCATATGGCACTATAACAAGTGGTTCATCAGGTAGTCTATCCTCAACCGGAGGTAAGCTTCCTGGGTTCCCTTGAATTGCTGCATTAATACTTGCAATACTTGGGTTGTCTGAAAACTTCATCGTACAACTAGCTGCACTTTCGTATTCTGATAACTCATATTGCTGTGGATATTTTCCGCCAGTATATGCATCGCTCATGGTTGAGCCTACGCAATGACCGCCTGCAAAAGAGCTTCCACTCCATACAAACATTGCGGATGAAAATACCAATGCTACGAATATTTTTTTTAACATATATTTTCTCCTATAAGATAAATTTATCGTATGTATTTTTTGTATACAAATTTGAACTTTTAGCAAAAATAATTGACAAATTTATTACGTTTTTTTTTAAAAAATTGTGTATTTCTTTTTAATTACTTTAGTATTTTATAGAATATGAAGAAAATCAAAAAATCTGTACTTTTTATATGTGCTGATCAGTGGCGCTCCGACTGCTTTAGTTTTTTAAATCATCAACATGCTCATACTCCTAATTTGGATAAATTAGCAAAAAAAAGTGTTATTTTTAAATCACACTTTGCAGGAATTGTTCCATGTGGTCCTTCGAGAACTACAATGCTGACTGGTTTATATCCATTTATACATCGTTCAGTATATAATGGTGCTCCTCTTGATAAAAGATTTACAAATATTGCAAAAGAAGTTCGAAAATTAGATTATAGTCCAAGTCTTTATGGATACACCGATACTTCTTGGGATCCAAGATACTTAGATCCAAAAGATGAAAAAAATTTTACATACGAATCACCAATGGAAGGATTTGATGATGGCTGTGTTTTACCAGGAGGAAAACCAGAGCCTTGGGCTAATCATCTTAATCAAAATGGTTTTGAAATTATTAAAGCTGAAGATTTATACAAAGGAAGAAAACCCAAAGATGATGAAGCATATATTTATGAACCATATTATATCCCAACTGAATTTTCAGACACTGCATTTTTAGCTGACCAAGTAGTTAACGATTTAAAAAAAGTTAAAGATTCATTTTTTATGCATGTATCTTTTTTAAAACCACACCCACCCTTTCATGTTGCAGATCCATGGTTTAGTAAATTTAATCCAAATAGTATTAACTTATCTAAAAATGATATTTCACTAAAAGAATTATCAAAAAAACATCCACTGCTTGAAGAGTTATGTAAAAAATTTTTATTAAAAGAAAATTTCACTGAAATTAATTATGATCTTTTAAAAGATCAAGATATCAAAAATATTATGAGTGTCTATTTTGCTATGTGTGCTGAAGTTGATTTTAATATTGGTAAAATTTTGAATGCCCTTAAAGAATCAGGACAAGAAGAGAATACAATGATAATATTTACTAGTGATCATGGAGAGATGTTAAATGAAAATAATTTATGGGGGAAATTAGGTTGGTGGGACTCTTCTTATAGAATTCCATTATTTATTTATGTACCCCAAAACAGTTCGAAGGAAATTAACCACTTAACTGAATCTGTAGATGTTGCTCCTACAATTTTAGAATGGCTAGGTGGTGAAATCCCCATTGATTGGAATGGTCAATCACTAATGCATAATATTAACGATCAATATGAAAAATCACCTAATAAAGAATTTGTTGTTTTTGATTATGATTTTAGAGAAAGCACTGAATTTGTTAAAGATAAAAAATTAGCTCCAGAACAATGCAATCTATCAGTTATTAGAGATAATAAATGGAAATATGTTCATTTCCCTTCATTGCCATGTTTATTGTTTGACTTAGAAAAGGATCCTCAGGAAATAAATGATCTTTCAAATATAAGAGGATTTCAAGATATTAAAAATGAACTGGTATCAAAATTATTAAGTCACCGTATGATTCATCAAGAGAGACAATTATCAAATACTAAACTTTCTAGTTCAGGCGTTAATACAAATTCTGGACCATTTAGCAGAAGAATGGAATAATAAAGATATGTTAACGACTGTTATAGGCGCCTATCCAAAACCAAACTACTTAAAAATAACTGATTGGTTTAATGCTTCTGGTGGTACAGATACGGAATATCCAACTAAATTTTACGAAGATGAAATAAAAAAAATGGGCGATAATGTTGAAGAGTTATTTAATAAAGCTACCAAGGAAATAATTAGTGATCAGGAAGAATGCGGTGTTGATATCCTAACAGATGGTGAAGTTAGAAGAGAAAATTATATTCACTATCATTGTAGATATTTAGAAGGAATTGATTTTGCAAATCTCACAGAAAAAGTTGCTAGGACAGGAAATTATAAATGCTGGTTACCAACAATCACTTCAAAAGTTAAAGCAAAAAAATCTTTTTTAGTTGAAGAGTGGAAAAAAAATCAGAGTTTAACCAATAAGGATTTGAAAATTACTATTCCTGGACCAATGACTATAACAGATACCATAGCGAATACATATTATGAATCAGATGAACACATGGGT
>CACGTA010000026.1 GCA_902575815.1 uncultured Alphaproteobacteria bacterium
GAGTAAAATGATTTTTATAAACTCGATACAAACAAACAGCAAGAAATGCTGTTCCAACCATTACATGAAATCCATGAAAACCGGTAGCCATATAAAATACTGATGGATAAATTCCGTCTGTGAAACTAAAATAATGATGAGCTGCTTCGTAATATTCTACACCCTGCATAAATGAGAAGAAAATTCCAAGACCAACAGTACACCATAATGCTTGAATAGCTTGATCTCTATGACCCTCTCTAACAGCATGGTGAGCCCATGTACAAGTAGTACCTGACATTAATAATATTAATGTATTTAAAAAAGGAACATCAAGTGGATCAAATGTTTTAATACCTTCTGGTGGCCAAATTCCAACAGCACCATTACTATCAAAAGTTTCAGAGAATTCCTCTATAGGTAATTTAGGTGTTAAACTTGCATCAAAAAAAGCCCAGAAAAAAGCAACAAAGAACATTACTTCTGATGCAATAAAAAGCGCCATTCCATATCTTAGTCCCAGTTCCACAACAGGTGTATGAACCTTTTGAAAAGTTGACTCTTTAATTACGTCTCTCCACCATAAAAACATAATAGTTAACAAACCAATTGTACCAAGAATAAGAAGCCAAGAAGTTCCATAATGCATATAAAATACAAGACCGGCCGCCATTGCTAGACCAGCTATTGATGATAAAAATGGAAGTGGGCTTGGATCAACTAAGTGATATGGATGTTTCTGCCCGGTTGTTGATTTATTAGCCATTTGTTATTCTATATATTTAAAAAAGGTATATGACAATGTTATCTCTTCGACATCTTTCATTGTTGGATCTTCATTAATTGAAGGGTCTATATAAAACACAACCGGCATTTCAACTGTTTCACCAGGTTTCAAAACCTGTTTTTCGAAACAGAAACATTGTGTTTTAATAAAATATGGACCAACCTTTTCTGGTAAAACATTAAATGTCGCAGTTCCGATTGTTTCTATATCAGATTGATTAGTAGCTTTATAATTAACAAGTTTATTTTCACCAACTTTAAATTTAATATTTTCTGGTGCAGTGAATGTCCAATTTATACTATCATTAACATCCGCATTAAATTTAAGATTAATATCTCTTTCTAAAATTGATGATGAAAGGAACTCAGATGTACTTGTCTTACCACCATAACCAGTAACTCGACAGAATAAGTCATATAAGGGTACCGAAAAAGCAACTAAAGTTATCATTGTTAATACAATTAATGATAATCCTAAAGCTGTTCTAGTATTTGTCATTATACTCCAAAAATATTAGCCTTAAATAAAGTCCACAAATAAAAGAATGCGACAATACAAAGTAAAATAATTAAAGTAATAATATTTTTTCTTCTTCTATTTTTCATCTTAGTGCCACATGATCAATCAACAATGCTGAAAATAAACTGAATAAATAAAGAATTGAAATAGCAAAAAATTTTAACCCTTCAGAATTTGGAATTGATTTTTTTTCTCTAGATTTTTTTAACTTTAAAGAACTATTAAATAATAATAAATTTAATATGGTAACTATAGTTAAGTATATTATTCCAACATTGCTATCTAAGTATGGAAGATAACTCGATAAAATTAATATAACAGCATAATAAACAATCTGTTTTTTTGTATCTTCAATACTGCTTACATTTGGTAACATTGGCACATTAGCATTTTTATAATCATTATATCTGTATACGGATAGGGCCCAAAAATGAGGTGGCGTCCAAAAAAATATAATTAAAAATAAACTAATTGGTAAGAAATTTAATTCAGGAACAACTGCTGTCCATCCAATAATTGGAGGAATTGCTCCTGCTGCTCCTCCAATAACTATATTTAATGAAGTTGTTCGTTTAAGCCAAAATGTATAGATAAATACATAAAAAAGAATTGTAAAAAGAAGTAAACTTGTTGCTAATGAATTTGAGAACCATTGCATCAAAATTAAAGAAATAGTACCTGTTAATATCCCTACAACTAAGGCTTCATTTTTAGAAACTATTCCAAGCGGAATTGGTCTTAGTTTTGTTCTTTCCATAGTTTTATCTATATCTTCATCGAACCACATATTAATGGCTGCTGAAGAACCAGCTCCTAATGCAATAGCAACTATTACAAGAAAACTATTTAGAAATGTTATCTGCCCAGGTGCCAAAAACATTCCAACAAACGCAGTAAAAATAACCAAGGACATAACTCTTGGTTTCATTAGTTCATAATAACCTTTAAGTTTTCTTAAAAGAAAATTATTGCTATAACCAGCTTCTAAGGATTTAGCATCCACGCAAATTATCCTTTGAATTTAGGTAAAGTCTCAAACTGATGGAATGGTGGAGGTGAAGAAAGTGTCCACTCAAGAGTATCAGCTCCCTCTCCCCATGGGTTTGCGACTTCTTTCTTTCCAAAAAATAAAGCATACACAATTGCGAAAAGAAATATCAAGGTAGCGGCAAAAGAAATGTAAGAACCATAAGTTGATACAAGATTCCATCCTGCATAAGCATCTGGATAATCTGGGATTCTTCTAGGCATTCCGGCAAGTCCTAAAAAATGTTGAGGGAAAAATGTTACATTCACTCCAATAAAAAATAACCAAAAATGTAGTTTGCCCAAGAATTCATTATATTTTCTTCCAGACATTTTTCCAAACCAATAGTAAATACCCGCAAAAATTCCAAACATAGCTCCCATACTCAATACATAATGGAAGTGTGCAACAACATAGTATGTGTCATGCATTACAGTATCTATTCCAGCATTAGCTAGAATAACTCCGGTTACTCCTCCAAGTGTGAATAAGAAAACAAATCCGATTGCGAATAGCATTGGAGTTTCAAATGTAAGTGATCCACCCCACATAGTTGCAATCCAACTAAATATTTTAATACCAGTTGGAACAGCAATAATAATTGTAGCTAGCATAAAGTATGCTCTTAAATCTGCACTCATACCAACTGTGAACATATGATGAGCCCAAACAATAAAACCTATAAATCCAATAGATATCATAGCATACACCATTCCTAGATATCCAAATACTGGCTTTCTTGAAAAAGTAGAAATGACCTGACTTACAATGCCAAAAGCTGGTAATATCATAATGTAAACTTCAGGATGACCAAAGAACCAAAATAAGTGTTGGAAAAGAACTGGATCTCCACCTCCGGCAGGATTAAAAAATGTTGTACCAAAGTTTCTATCAGTTAGAAGCATTGTAATTGCTCCAGCTAAAACAGGAACAGCTAATAAAAGCAAGAAGGCTGTAATCAACATAGCCCATACAAAAAGAGGCATCTTATGAAGAGTCATTCCAGGAGTTCTCATATTGAGTATTGTTGTTATAAAATTAACTGCACCTAAGATTGAGGAAGCACCTGCTAAATGAAGAGCAAAAATTGCCATATCAACAGAGGGTCCTGCGTGTCCGAGTTTATTTGAGAGTGGAGGATAAATTGTCCACCCGGTACCAGCGCCAGTTCCTATTGTTGCTGAAACAACTAATAAAACTAGAGCAGGAACAAGTATCCAAAAACTAAAGTTATTCATTCTTGGAAAAGCCATATCAGGCGCTCCAATCATTAATGGGACAAACCAGTTTCCAAAGCCACCTATTAATGCAGGCATTACAACAAAAAATACCATTAACAAACCATGAGCAGTGATAATTACATTCCAAACTTGACCATCAGCAACAACATCTAAGCCTGGGGCAGCTAATTCAGCTCTCATTAATAATGAAAAGAAACCTCCAACTAAACCAGCTAGTATGGCAAATATTATATAAAGAGTTCCAATATCTTTATGGTTAGTAGAAAAAAACCATCTTTTTATAAAACCTGGTTTATGATCATGATGGTCGTGACTTGCTGAATCTGCGTAACTCATTTTTCTCCTATTCTATTGTATTCTCTTTAGTGGTTATTTCTTTTACTAATGCTAACTTACTTTTTTGTTCAATTATCCAATTATTAAAATCTTTTTCATTAAGTGCTTCTATGACAATGGGCATGTACCCATGACCGGTTCCACATAATTCGGAACATTGACCTCTATATATTCCTGGCTCATCTATATTGAACCATGTTTCATTAAGTCTTCCAGGAACAGCGTCTTTTTTTACACCTAATGAAGGCATAGCAAAGCTATGAAGCACATCACCAGCAGTGACTAATACATGAATATTTTTATTTGCTGGTAAAACTAGGTGGTTATCTACTGTTAATAATCTTATGTCACCTGGTTCTAATTCCTCATCAGGTGTCATGTAACTCTCAAAAGAAATGTCATCATGTTCTGGGTATTGATACTCCCAGTACCACTGATGGCCTATGACTTTAATTGTTATATCTGTTTCAGGTATTATATCTTGCTGATATACTAACTTAAAAGATGGGATAGCCATAAAAATTAATATTATTACTGGGATCCCAGTCCAAAGTATTTCTATAAATGTGTTATGAGTAGTTTTAGAAGCAACTGGATTAACTTTTCTCCTAAATCTAAATACAACATAAAAGATTAGAAACAGAACAAATATCGTGATTGCAGTCATCATAATTAATACAAAATTGTGAAGATCATAAACATTTCTCATAACATCACTTGCAGGTGTTTGAAAACCTAACTGCCAATCAGAAATACCATTTGCTGAGGAAGCAAAAGTCATAAATACAGCAGTAATAAAGGATAAAATGCGCATCTTAATTAGTTATTCTATACACTAATAAATAAATTATTCAGTAAATTAACCAGTGATTTAGACGCAAAATTCTAGGACAGGTTGTCGCTCATTATAATTTATTCAATAACTGATTGAATAGAAAAAATTGCAGCTGTAGTTGCAGTATCTGATCGTAGAATTCTTTTTCCCAAAGAGACGGATATACATGAAGACAAAGAAGAGATGATTCTTCGTTCCTTTTCAGAAAAACCACCTTCAGGTCCAATAATGACAGACCATTTTTTGTATTTTTTTGTTTCATTAATTAATGCATCATAAATAGTTGGTAAATATTCATTTCCTTCGTCACAAAATACTAACCCTCTATCAGATGGAAAATTGTCAACTAAATCATCCAGTTTAATTGTTTTATCTAAAGTCGGAATTGATAATCTCTCAGATTGTTCTGATGCTTCAATCATATTTAATTCAAAATTTTTAAAATTTATTTTTGATTGATTTGTATATTCGGTCAAAATTGGAATAAATCTAGAGATGCCAAGCTCGGTAGCTTTTTGAATGGTGATATTCATTCTATAAGATTTGATTGGAGCAAATATTAACCATAAATCAGATTCTTGAGGAATATCTCTCAATTTGTTTTGTATTTGTAAAACAACATTATCTCTATTGATAGAAATTACTTTAGATAGCCATTCACCTGTCAAACCATCGAATAAATTTATGTTATCTTCTTTTTTGACTCTAAGAACATTTTTCAAAAAGTGGTGCTGCTTATTTTTTATATAAATTAAAATATTGGCTGATAATTTTTTTGATACAAATAATCGTGTTTTAGACATTTTCATTACAATAGTTTAGAATTATAACATTATATTCATATATGTTGGATAACTTAGTTGTAAAAAAAATATTTGATTACTGCGAGTTAATTAGACTTAACAAACCTATTGGCTTCCTTCTATTAATGTGGCCTTGCTGGTTTGGTTTAGCATTACTAAAAACAGAAAATTCTAAACTATTATTTTGGTATATACTTTTTTTAATTGGTTCTTTTTTAATGAGAAGTGCGGGTTGTATAATTAATGACATTATTGATATTGATTTTGATCAAAAAGTTACACGTACTAAATTTAGACCTTTAGCATCAAAAAAGATTTCTATTACTGAAGCGATATTATTATTAATAATATTATTGGTAATTAGTTTTTTCATTCTTCTCGAGTTTAATTTTAAATCAATTGTATTAGGTTTGTTAAGTGTTCCATTTGTTATTTTATATCCTTTTATGAAAAGAATAACTTTCTTCCCACAATTATTCCTTGGAATTATTTTTAGTTGGGGTGTGCTAATAGTTTCAATGCAATTTAATACGCGCGTTACATTTGATTTTCTTTTACTGTATTTTGTATGTATTTTTTGGACGTTAGGATATGATACAATTTATGCCTATCAAGATAGGTCGGATGATGTTTTAAATAAAATCAAATCTACTGCAGTTTATTTTGATAAAAATGGTAAAAGATTTGTTCAAACATGCTATCTTATTATCTTAATTATATTGTCTTATTTCGTATGGAATTCCTCAAATTTTTTACTTAGTTCAATTATTATAGCCACTATTGCAATTTGTACGTATATAGCAATTCAGAAATGGGATATAACATCACCGTTAAGTTCAAATTATTATTTCAGACAAAATAATATTTTTGCAATTATGTTATTTTTACTTTTACATACTTTTTAATGTCTTCAGATAAAAAACAGTCAGTTACTTCCAGAATAGTTTTTCATTATTTAATGAGTCATAAACTCAAAATAATATTAGCTTTATTGATGATGGTTATCTCAGCAGCAGCAACAGGTTTACATGCTTGGTTAGTAAGACCTGCGCTTGATGAAGTCTTAATCAAAGGGAATAAAGAAATGTTATTTTTAATTCCAATTGCAATTATTATAGTGACCCTCTGTAAAGGATTGGCAACATATACTCACTCTTATCAAATGAGTAAAGTTGCACATTCTATTATTGCAAAACTACAAACTCAGATGTTTGAAAAACTTATGTATTTGAATATGAAATTTTATAATGACTCTAAGTCAGGTAATTTAATTTCAAGACTTATAAATGATACTTACTACTTAAGACTTGCAATAGTTAAATCTGTAACAGGAATTATAAAAGATGTTTTAGTTATTATTTTTTTACTAGGTAACATGTTTTACCAAAGTTGGACCCTGACTCTTTTTGCTTTTTTTGCATTTCCTCTAGCAATCTGGCCAATAAGAAAAATTGGAAAGAGTATAAGAAAAATTACTTATACTATCCAAAACGAAATAGCGATTTTTTCAAATGTATTAGCTGAGAGTATTAAAGGTATTAGACAAGTAAAAGCATACTCTAGAGAAAACTATGAAAAACAAAGGGCTTTTAAAACTATTAGTTTTATCCAAAAATATTTTACAAAATCTGCTTTTATTAGCAATCGCTTAAGTCCTTTAATGGAATTTATTGGAAGTTTAGCTGTAGCACTTTCAATTTATGCCGGGGGTGTTTTTGTCTTAAATGAAAGTATGACTACAGGTCAATTCATGAGTTTTTTAGTAAGTCTTCTTCTGGCTTATCAACCGGTAAAGGCACTAGGCAATCTAAACATTAGTGTTCAAGAAGGACTAGCTGGAGCTGAGAGAATTTTTAAACTTTTAGATACAAGCGAAAAAAATATGGAAAATATTTCTACAAAAAAAACCATAGATCTTGATGGAGACATTGTTTTTAAAAATGTTTCGTTTGCTTATAACGATAATACAGTACTCGATAA
>CACGTA010000027.1 GCA_902575815.1 uncultured Alphaproteobacteria bacterium
ATTACTCGTTCTTTTATTTCTGGTATGTCTTGCATTATTGCCTTTTCTATTAATAGTTGCTTTGATTCTAGAGCCGATAGTTTCTGGGAAACCATACCGTAAGACATACCTGCGGACACGAGAATTATACCGAACCAAACGGCGTTTTTAAAATTAATTTCAATCATATGTCAAAGTCACTTGCATTCATCAGCATGTTATACTGAGGATTGTTTATCGACGCAAGACCTCCTTCTTGAAAACCTCTTGTATTGAGATTGTCTGCAATAATATCAAGTAAACTTAGCTCCTGTCCGTAGGCAACATTAGGGTCTTGGCCTAATAATCTGCCTTCTCTAACAGGTAAACTACCTCTTGGTATGCCACCAGGTATCATTGGCGGATCAAAAGGTTGTTGAAATGTGCTTGAAAATTGTTCTCTTACTGGTCTAGGATCTCTTGGTGTTGCACCAGTGAAAAGAGATTTAAGACCCTCTGTAATAACGTCAGTTGGTAAAGCTTGTTGCACAGCTGGTGGATCAGTAGGTGTTGCACCTGTAAATCTTCGAGGTGGTTGTGGGTCTCTAGGTGTTGCACCTGTAAACATTGTGGATCCAAATCGTGGATCTGTTGGAGCAACCCCTGTAAAATCTGTTGATCCAGGTCGTGGGTCAGTTGGAGGAACTCCAGTAAACATTTGCCCAGGTTGAGGATCCGTGGGTGTAACTCCAGTAAAGATATTATCAGACACACTCGGTTCTACTCTACTAGCAGCAGCTGGATTAATTACATCTGTTCTGACGGAAGTGGTTCCCGTATCAGGATTAATATTATTTCTTGGTATAATGCCCTTATTAATAGCTATATCTTTTAATCCACCTACTACATTACTTCCTAATTTTCTTGCTTCATTATATACCGTGCCTAGACCTAAAGGTATACCCATTGCAGCACCAACTACAGCTGGTGTGAATTTTTGAATAGCAGATGTTATTGGAAATCTTTGCTCATACGCTTGAGCAAAGAACGGGTTACTTTGTATATTTCTGTTTAACTCTCTTTGAAATTCACTACGACCATCATCGTACTGATTAAAAATAGCTTGAGCGGCAGAGTTCATAGTGCCGTCTGGTCTTAAATTGTTTGCGATAAATTTTTGAAACCTTTCAGGCATGTCTTTAATGACACTTGATGTCGACGCAGGTTCATTACGAAACCTGTCATCTGCTTTTGCCTGGTTAATTAAAGATCCTAAACCTATTTGTGCACTAAGAGCTCTTTTAGATTTAAATCTACCTTTACCGCCTCTTTTTTTCTTAGCCATTATCCTTGTCCTAATGCTATGGCTGCATCAATGTCATCAGACGCTAATGCTGCTCTTTGATCTCTGTTTAAATTTACGGGAGCCGTTGGCACCGCTGCCTGAGCAACGTCTGATATAACAGGTTCACTGCCCATGCTTGGCACGTTAGGCACATTAATTGTTGGTTTATCTTTTACATCTGTAGAAGAAACTATTTTATCCATATCACCTTGTTCAACATTAGAAACTACATATGATCCTAAATTTAAACCTGCATCAGAGTTTTGATATCTTTTGTTATTATAGGCTTTTTCTGCTCCTGGTTCTCCTACTGGTGCCATAGCACTATCAAAACCAGCGCCGAACAACCAATCACTGAAACCACCAGGATTTTCAAGAACACCTTGATATGTTTTAAACTCATCAGGAAACTCTTCTAATCTATCACCTGTTCTAACTTGTTTATAAAAGTCTCTTAAAATATTTGTGTAAGCCGCTCTTTTTACTGCCATTGAAGTTGTATCATCTATGACTTGAGAATAATTTTTTAATGCATTTGGTGACGATAAGAAGTCTGCTGTGTATCTTGCCAGTAAACCAGCAATAATAGGTGCTGGCCCAAACACTGCTGCACCTGCACCAGCTCCACCAACTTGAGCAGCGGTACCAAAAGAAAAAGTTTTAAATCCAGATCTTACACCACCTAGAGCTATACGTCTTTTTACAAGTGCAAAAGGATTACCAATATCCTGACCTTCAATTTTTCTAGCAATGTCTACTAAAGTTTTAATATTTTCTTTTACAATTTTACCATTCAAACCAGCAGCGTCTATCATTGCTTCAAAACCTGGCTGATCAAAGCCTATGTTTTGTAAAAACCTGTCAGGATCAACAGCATAATCAGTAACCATAATTCTTTTTGGTCGTGTGCCACGAGCCGATGGTGCATCCACCATAAGATCTATTGGATTGTTACGTCTGAGTGCATTTTTTAATCCTTCGTTTAGCCATGTTCTTGTAACAGAATCAAAAGCTTCTTGGCCTATGAGTTCTTTTACCTGTGTGATTGCTTGAGGTGTAATTTTTTTATTCATAACAATATTGTATAACTCATCAGAATAGTTCCAGCCTGGTAATTCTGGTCCAGGAGAAAACATATTTTCATCAACTAATTTAAATTTTTTAGCTGCTTGACTTTTATAAATTGGTGATAATCTTGCAAACACTGAGTTTGCTCTAAGTAGTGCACGCTTAGCTACTTCAGCAGTCGCTTTATCTTCTGCACTTAAACCTTGTTTCCAACCAGCAAAATTATTTAAATCAGTTGTAATTGCTTTTCTTGCTTCTGCCAATATGTCTGCCCCAGCAAAGTTTGCACCAAACTCACCTCTCATGTTACCATAAATTTTGTTAATTTCTTTTTGTAAACCTCTCATCTGTAAAGGATTTACATACTCTGGTAAGTTACCTAACGTGTTAACAATAAAGTTTTCCATCTCGTTAAGTTGAGGTCTGTATGTTTCATAATTTTCTAATTGAATCTTGTATTGGTCAATTCTTTCTTTTAACATGTTACCCACTCCTTTTGTGTGAGATGTGCCTATGAAAGGTTGACTAATTTTGCCAGCTGTTCTTTCAAATGAATCATAAAGAAGATTATTAACATAGGAAAATCTATTGTATTTATCTTGTGCTGACTTATGCATGAACATACCGACATCAGTCATATGTTGAATAGGAGCATACGCATCTATTCTAATTTGTGCCTCTATAGCTTCATCTAAATTGTTAAAGCCATATTCTTTTAATTCTTTATTAAAGATCACCTTCTCATCTTTTGTAAGTAATTTATATTGTGCTCTATAAAAATCCTCTGCACTACCAATTAAACCTGATTGTGTTTCAAGTGCTTTTTTAGTCTGTACTAAAGAACGCAGTTGTCTATCTTTCATTATCGAACCAATAAGTGGAAAGACACCAATGACTTTACCAAATCCTTTTACTGCATTACCAGCCATATCTCCTGTAGCAGCAATTGATATGCCAATAGGTATACCGTATCTATCAGCTAGTTTTGACATACCACTCGCATCATCACCTAAACCTAATATTTTACCTATAATAGGTCTTAAATAAGCTGCAGCTGGCCCAAGCCCTGCAGCCATTGTTGTAAAAGCAGCTGAGTTTCTCATCTCTACTAATGCTCTCATACCAGTATCCTCAGTATCTGTAGGTTTTTCTATGCCAGCTGTTAATCTAATTAAATCATTTATAAAGTCATAAGCAGCACCAGCCATACCTCTACCTAATGCGGCACCTGCCACGACACCGCCCCCTGACGACATTACTTTACTAAATAAACTACCAGGCACTTTTGCAGCTCCTGGTAATGATCTAGATGCTTCTGCTGCCATGGCTGGCAGCGAACCAAGAAGCTCACCGCCAAGCATAAAGTCTGCTTGTCCGCTAGGTAAAAAGTCAGTAATCATTTCGCCAAGGTTGAAATATTGAGCTAGTGCGTATTCATTAGGTCTTCTAAAAGCGTCAAAGCCTTCAAATTGATCTAAGGGATTATTTTTCTTACCCTCATCCATATATGACTGTAAGTTGTTTACAAAATATTCGTAAGGATCAGCAGCTTTTTTACCCTCTTGAGTGGCTCTATATTCACCGATTGCATAATTTACAAATCTGTTTTGATTAGCATTGTAAACATCCATGCTTACAGGGTTAAGGTTTTCTTTTGTTCTAAATTTATTTACATAATTTAAAATATTTTCTGCTTCTATGGCATTTCTTGGTATGAAAATACCCTCTTGAGACAACGCTGGTTTGTCATCAACACGTTCTTCTACTTTTAAATATAAAGGATAATTTAGACCTGTTCTACTTGGCTCTATCAATACATTGACATAGCCAGGTGGCGTCATAAAATCATCTTGTGGATCTTGTATCATGTCAACCATATTATCCTCCTCCTGTTAATCCTTCGTCAAAAACTGGCGCACCATCAGTATTTTGATTACCTTCAATACCTATGGTTGTATTACCCTTGCTAGGTACAAATTCTTCTTGCACTTCTGTAGAGCTAATAAATGTATCTTGACCTGCTGTCTGACCAACGAAGTCAGTGTAAGGTATATTTTGTATAAGATTCTCATATTGAGGATCAAGCATGCCTAAATCTGATTTTAGTTGCGCCTCAATCTGCTCGTAAATAATATTTAAGGATGCTTTAATTGTATCAGAACCACCAAGAGAATACAGATCAATTGATTCTTTTGCATTTCTAATATCGTCTACGTTCAATCTACCTGTAGCTTTACGTGCTCTTGCAAGAGCATAATAGATTGAGTTTAATCTTACTTGGTTTTTAGGTATTTCAGGATTGAAAAATGCTCTATATATTTCATATTCATTTGTGCCATCTGCTCTTTCGGTAGAAAAATTATTAGCATTTTTATCACCAGTTTGATTGTACTTGACGTAGTTTTCTTTTAAGTGACTGATTACTGAATTTTGTATTCTATTTACGTTTTTATCGTAGGATTTGCCATCTATGGCACCCCTTGCTTTTAGTGCGTCTACTATGTCAAACGCCGTAGATCCAACACTTTGTGTAAACTGTGTAAAGAAACCAGGTATACCAACTATGCCTGGGTTTTCGATAATAGATTGTTGAACATCTCTAATAAATTTTAAAGATTGTTTTGCGCTGTTAATTTTCGATGCCAACTCCATAACTTGTTTAGCACCAGGATCAAAATCATTTTTGTCGTTTAAAGTAAAGTTTGTTACAATGGCATCTACCTTTGGCACAAAAGTAAACTGTCCATCTTTTAATACAGGAAAGTAAGGTATTGGAACACCTTGCTCATTTTGTTGTATGTATCCTGATCTAAATGTGCCAGTCGCTTGATCATACAAAACTTTAGGATCTTTTTGATATTGATCCTTTAATAGTTCCATGTGTTTTTTTAAAGCATTGGTATCATTAGTATATTGATACTGATAAAACATTTTGTTTAAGTCTCTTATATAGTCATTTGTTCTTGTATCTTGTTGTTGATTAAACTGGAAAGCACTCAAGATTAATTGAGCTTGTAATGCTTTTACAGCGTTGTCTGATGCTTGAGCAGATTGTAAAATAAAGTTACGTCGCTCTCTTTCTTGAGCTGATTCTAGTTGATTTAGTCTTGCTTTTTCTTGTCTTTGTCTTTCAGATATCGATGCAAGATCTTTAATAAAAGCATCACCTGCATTAGCTAAAGCTGGTGCTATCGCACCGCCAGGTGTTGGTTGCATTAGATTTACACCTAGTCTTGCAAGCGCTAAATATTTATCAAACTTATAGTTTGGTGCTTCTACTGGCTCTGGTGCATACAGCTCATCATACTCTGCTGCAAACTCTCCAATAGATTTGCTTGGTAAAAGTTTTTCTGCTGCTGCAGCATATAAAGCAGGATCTACAGCTTGTGTGGTCATAGCTAATATTTCACTTATACCACCGCCTCCAAGAGGTGCACCAAAAGTTGCAGCTGGGTAAGAAATACCTTGAGCTACTTGAGGTCTATCCTCTTCTTTTCTAACTGCTCTACCTTCACGATCTATTGTTTTATCAATACGTTCATCTGTGCCTGGTGTGCCAAACATTGGTCTGTCGAATATATCTCTAGACATGTTACTGATTAAAGAATGCCCCTATGCCACCTAATGCTGATACACCCATACCAGCAGCGGCCGCGAGTGGATTAGTGTAAGGGAAAGGCTGTTGCGTGAGCGTTGATTGTACAGATGGTGTTCGTGATAAAATATCAGAAGCAAACTGTACTCTCGTTCTTGGTTCTAATCCCTCTGCTGTTCTAAATCTAAATAGCTCGTCTTCTACTGCCTGATCTCTTGTTCTTTGTACTCCACCTGTTCCAAGTAAAGATGAAATACCTTGCTGTTGTAAACCAAATTGTTGTGCACCTATGTTACCGATGCCCTGTGCAATCTGTGCAGACTG
The DNA here is from genome assembly GCA_902575815.1 of uncultured Alphaproteobacteria bacterium. Taxonomy (GTDB): domain Bacteria; phylum Pseudomonadota; class Alphaproteobacteria; order HIMB59; genus CACPNW01. Next base: position 6,291 of record CACGTA010000027.1, read on the forward strand.
CCCACCTAATTGACCAAAAACAGGTGCAGCTTGTAGATTTCTTGCTCTTGCTGCCTCACTTGTGCCTATTGCTTGTTGCTGTGCTTGTAAAAAGTTTCTAGATAGGTCTTCAAAAATTCTTCTTGATTTTATGTCTTGTAAGTTTTTAGCAAGTTCTGCTTCTTGCACACCAAATCTTGCACCACCAAAAGCTCCCGCTCTTTGTGCTTGTGTTGCTAAATTAGCTTGTGCTTTTGCAGCTTGCTCATCTAATTGTTTTAATGCTTCTTTTGTTACATCAGCTTGATACTGATTCATAAATGCTTGAGTGTTTGCTGTGGTCGGATCAAACTGTTGTTGTGCTTGTTGTAACGATGGTATCCCCAAAGCAGTTGTTGCTTGCGCACTGTCTAAACCTGCACTTGCTCTTTGTATAAACGGTTCAAAAGATGCTACTCCAGTTCTTTGTCCTGTAGCAGGGTCAATACCTAAAGCTCTTTGTGCCTCGGCTATACCCGCCTGTTCGCCTCTTGTAAGCTCTCTTATACCTCTTTGAAATTGTGGCGCTCTTGTGTCAGCTAATCCTGGTCGTTTATCACCAACATCTTTACCATCTGGTATGAGGCCAGCATCTTTATCTGCTTGTGTATATGTACCACCAAAGACTGAATCTAACAGTCGTCTTCTATAATCCTCTAAAAAAGGTGCTTCTCTAGCTATCTGTGTTGTCTGTTGTCCGTTGGCCATTATGCCCTCTCGCTTGGTTTTTCAGACTCAGGGTCTAATTTGTTCATCATGTCATACATTGCTTTTGGTCCACCTGCTCTATCTACAGCCTTTGCAGTAAACACAAACTCACCGTTACTTAACATAGCTGGTATCTTATCATCTTTTGGTCCACCAGGTCCTGTTATCATACCTGTTTTTCTAGGAAAACTCTCTCCACCCTCTGCCATGGTCATTAAACCAGTTGGTGATCCGTCCATTACACTATAGCTTACGGGCTCATTCATGCTACCCATTATACCACCATTAGCTCTGCTTGGAGGTGATCCTTGAAATGATGTTTGTGGTATTGTTATTCTTTGCTCTAGTTCACCTATTCTTCTTTCAGCTGGAGGTGATGCAAACTGCCCACCATACATTCTATCCA
>CACGTA010000028.1 GCA_902575815.1 uncultured Alphaproteobacteria bacterium
TAACTTTCCAGAAATCAATATAGTATCAAGTTTTATTTCTATACACTCTGAAATAAATACTAAAGAGCTTAATAATCTTTTATTTATTAAAAATAAAATTTTATGTCTTCCAGTAATTGAAAAAAAAAATAGTCACTTAATCTTTAAGCAATATAACAGTGAAGAGAATTTTGTAAAAGGGCATATGAATATATCAGAGCCCCAGTATAAAAATAAAATCTTAAATCCTGAATTAATTTTTGTACCTTGTTTAGCTTTTGATCTTAAGGGTAATAGATTAGGTTATGGTGGAGGGTATTATGATAGGACTTTTGCTTATTTAAATAAAATTAATCATAGTTTCATATCAGTAGCATATGCATATGAAGAACAAAAGTTAGAATACATACCTATAGACAAATTTGATTTTATGGTGGATTATGTTATTACCGAAAAAAATTTATATAGTTTTCAATGAAAATTCTTTTTATAGGTGATATCGTCGGTAAGGCGTCACGAAAAAAAATTAAAGAAATTATCCCAACACTCAAATCTAAATATAATACAGACATGATTATCGCTAATGGTGAGAATGCTACTTCAGGTTATGGACTTTCAAAAAAGGATGCAGAGGAATTATTTTCTAGCGGATTGGATCTACTTACTCTTGGGAATCATGCATGGGATCAAAGAGATATGCTTTCTTATATTGAAGAAAACCCAAAAATAATAAGAGCTTTGAATTATCCTGACGGTGTTCCTGGAAAAGGGTATTATAAACTTGAGCTTTTAAATGGAAAAAAAATTATCGTAGTGCAAGTAATGCTTAGATTATTTATGAATTTATCATTAGATGATCCCTTTAAAAGTATCATTAAATTTCTTCAAAAAGAGAAATTAGGTAGTACATGCGATGCGATAATTATCGATATGCATGGTGAAGCAACTTCTGAAAAAAAAGCATTTGGATATTATGTTGATGGACAAGTTACAGCAGTTTTAGGTACACATACTCATGTGCCTACAGCAGATAGTGTTATTTTACCCAAAGGTACAGCTTACCAAACAGATGTTGGAATGTCAGGTGATTACAATTCAATAATTGGTTTCGATATAAATAATCCAATCCATGGATTTGTTAAGGGGTATAGGGCTGAAGGTAGATTTACACCTGCAACTGAAAAAATTACTATATGTGGAGCTTTAATAGACATCGATATTAATACTGGTTTAGCCAAAAATATCACCCCAATTCAAGAGACATAATTTACATATATTAGACACATTTATCTAATATTTTATATCTTTACTAACATCGGATAAAATATTTATAAATCTACTCGAAATGGCAGGACACTCCAAGTTTAAAAATATTATGCATCGAAAAGGTGCTCAAGATAAAAAAAGAGCAAAAGTTTTCTCAAGACTTGGGAGAGAAATATCTGTTGCAGTCAAAGTTGGTGGTGAAGATATTGAGAGTAATATTAGGTTAAGATCCGCAATTGCTTCTGCCAAGTCGCTCAATATGCCAAAAGATAATATTGAGCGAGCAATTAAAAAAGGTCAAGGGAATGATCCTGATAGTAATTATGAAGAAGTAAGATACGAGGGGTATGGTCCTGAAGGTATTGCAATAATAGTTGAGGCACTTACAAATAATAAAAATAGAACAGCTGCAGAGATTAGGTCATCTTTTAGTAAACATGGAGGTAATTTGGGTGAAACAGGAAGCGTTAGTTTTGGTTTTGACAGATTTGGCAATATAACTCTTGATAAAAATTTAGTAAATGAAGATCAACTACTAGAATTTCTTATTGAAAATAATACCGAAGATTATGAGATAAATGAAACAGAGTATTCAATATACTGCGATCAAAATAATTTACATGAACTTAATGATAAATTAATTAAACAGTATGGTCCGACTAACTCTGCAAATTTAATCTGGAAAAGTAAAAATAATATAAATATTGGAAAAGATACAGCAGACAAACTATTTAAATTACTTGAAGTTTTAGAAGACAATGACGACGTTCAAGTTGTATCTTCAAATTTTGAAGTTGATGATAATGTATTATCTTCACTCACAGCCTAATGAAAGGAATATAGATGCCTGATAAAGCCTGGAAAAAAAGAGAAAGAGATGTTGCAAATTATTTCAATGGGAAAAGAACACCTTTGAGTGGGGGTAATGGTAAAGTAACAAGAGCTGATGTAATTCATGAAGACTTATTTATAGAATGTAAATTAAGAGCTAAGCATACAGCAATTAGTTTATGGGATGATACCGCAAAGCTTGCCAAAGAAGAGGGTAAGACACCAGTAATTGCATTATGTGAAAAAAATAGACCAGGTTTTTGGGTTATGGTTCATAGTAGTGATCTTGAAAAAATTAAAAAATAATTATTATGGCAGATATAAATAGCACCAATTTATCGACAGAAGCTCCAGATTTTTCAATGCTTGCGTTATTTATGCAAGCTGACCTTGTAGTTAAATCTGTAATTATAATTTTAATCCTAGCCTCTCTTTATTCTTGGAATGTAATAATTTCAAAAATTTTAAGAATTAGACAATTAAAAAAACTTGAAAAAGAATTTGAAGATATTTTTTGGTCTGGAAATTCATTTGAAGATTTATATGAAACTTTAAACTTTAATCAGACAGATCCAAAATCAAAATTATTTTGCGCTGCAATTTTAGAGTGGAAAAAAAGTAAAACTCAGTTTGAAAATGACACATCTGATATTAATTCTTTAAAAGATAGAATGATGAGATCAATGACAGTTATTTTTAATAAAGAAAGTGAAAATGTTGAAAGAAATTTAACATTCCTCGCAACTGCTGGATCAACTGCACCTTTTATTGGGTTATTTGGAACAGTCTGGGGTATAATGAATAGTTTTAAATCTATTGCTATAGCTCAAAATACAAATTTAGCAGTAGTTGCACCAGGAATTGCTGAGGCCCTTTTTGCAACAGCATTAGGTCTTTTTGTGGCTATACCTGCTGTAGTTGCGTACAATAAAATTTCAAACGATTTATCCAAATACTTCATATCTTTAGAAACATTCATGGATGAATTCTCAACAATTTTTTTTAGACAATTAGAGAAAAAATAAATTGATTACCTCAAATAATTTCAACAAACGAAAAAAGCAAAGATACACTCAAATGAGTGAAATTAACGTTACACCTTTTGTAGATGTTATGCTTGTTTTACTAATTGTTTTTATGGTTACCGCACCACTCTTAACGGTTGGAATAAAAGTTGATTTACCAAAGGTTAAAGCTACTGCATTAACTGATATTAAAGATCCAATAGAGGTAACCGTAAAGTTAGACGGAGAAGTCTACATTGGAGAATCAAAGGTTGAAGTAGAAAATTTAATTCCTCGACTAAATGCTATTACTGAACAAAACACAGAAGCAAGAATTTATATACGTGGTGATAGAGTAGTAGCTTATGGAAGGATTATGGAAATTATGTCCATAATAAATTCAGCAGGATATATTAAAGTTGCATTAATTACTCAAAATCTTGAGCAATAGATGGATCGTATAAGCTATAATAGTTTAAAAATTATAAACTTTTTTGAAAATTTAAATCCTAAAACATCAGGAGTTATTTTTTCAACACTAATACATTTAATTATCCTTTTGTTTATGGTCGGCTTACCAAATTTTTTTTCTACAAAAGAAATCTATGTTCCAAACGTCATACCTATTGAAATACTTAATGTTGATGAAAATACAAATTTGAAAAAATCTGATACTGAAAAACCAGAAGAAAAAAATAAGGAAACAATTACTAAGCAAAAAAAATTTAATTCATCAGATCAATTAGAAGTAAAAAAAAATGTTGAAATAAATAATACTGAAATAGAAGAAAAAACTAATCCAAATCAACCAGTTTTGGAAATGAAACAAACTCCAAATTTAGAAGTTAAGGAAACAAAAAAAGTAGTTATTAAAGAAAAGGAAATTTTAGAGGTTAAGAAAAAAGTAGAAACAATTAAAACTGATATAATTAAACCAAAACTCAAGCCAAAGCCAAAAATTATAAATAATGAAAATGTTAAATCAGATTTAGATGTTGAAACAAACATAAAGGATAAACCAAAGTTGGAAAGTGATAAAACTATATCTAAACCAAAGCCGAAACCTGAAAAAGATTTTAGCATAGCATCAATGCTTAAAGATTTAAGAAATGAAAAAACAAATATGGTTCAGAATGAAGTTAAAGAAGATGTTGAAGAGGTTGATAATAAAAGTACAGATGATAGTGATGACAACATTATGCTATCAATATCTGAAATAGACATGTTGAGGCAGCAATTATCTTCTTGTTGGAATGCTCCAGCAGGTGCAGTTATAGAAAGAGGAGACAAAGTAACAATTTCAGCTAAAGTATTACAAAATATGAAGGTTTCACCAAATAGTATCCGCATTGTTGACACAAATATAGCTAAAACTAATCCTTTTTATGGACCGATTACTGATAGCGCAATGAGAACTCTCTTAAACCCAGAATGTACACCGTTAAAACTTCCAAAAGATAAATATAATCTATGGAAAAATCTTACAATTACTTTTGATTATAGTATTATGAAAGGGTACTGATGAAAAAAGTTTTTTTTATAACCTTTTTTATATTTTTTAGTTTTAAAGTATTTTCTTTAGAAGTGACTCTAACACAAGGTAGTGTAAAGCCAACTCCAATAGCTGTAACAGAGCTATACTCAAAAAATTCACAATTAACCAAAGTAGGTAAAAATATTTCAACTGTTATTTCAGATAATTTAGAAAGATCCGGACTTTTTTTACCAATAGATAGAAGGTCTTTTATTCAAGATAATGAATCTTTATCAAATAAACCTAGATTTGAAGATTGGAAATTAATAAAGGCTCAACATTTAGTTTCTGGTAAAATTTCAACAAATAATGGAAAAATATCTGTTGAATTTAGATTGTTTGATGTCTTTCAACAAAAGCAAATTGTGGGAAAAAAATATGAGACTAATGAAAAAAATTGGAGAAGAGTCGCACATATTATTTCAGATTCAATTTTTAAAAATATAACTGGTGAAGGTGGTTACTTTGATACAAGAATAGTTTATGTAGCTGAAACAGGTCCAAAAGAAAATAAACAAAAAAGATTAGCTATTATGGACCAAGATCAGTCCAATCATCGTTTTTTAACAGATGGCTCATACTTAGTATTAACTCCAAGGTTCTCTCCTAATTCACAAAAAATTACATACATGTCTTATGTAAATAGAAACAATCCTAGAGTTTACATATTCGATATAGAAACTGGTAAGCAAGAAATAGTAGGTGAATTTCCTGGAATGACATTTGCCCCACGTTTTTCACCCGATGGTAATCAAATTGTCATGTCTTATACCGATCCAGAAATTGGTAATTCTGAAATTTATATTCTTGATTTAAAAACAAGAATATCAAAAAGAGTGACTAATAATTCTTCAATAGATGTTTCTGCAAGTTTTTCACCAGATGGAAAACAAATTGTTTTTAATTCAGATAGAAGTGGAAGAAGGCATTTGTATGTAAGTGATAATAATGGAAAAAATATTAAAAGAATTAGCAGGGAAGCAGGTAGTTACTACACACCAGTCTGGTCTCCAAGAGGTGATATGATTGCATTCACCAAACAAGAAGGAGGGCAATTTTATATAGGTGTAATGGAGGTCGATGGTTCAAATGAAAGAATGATTGCAAAATCGTTCCATGTCGAGGGGCCAACGTGGGCCCCAAATGGTAGATTTTTGATGTATTTCAAAGAAGAAAGAACTGCTGAGGATGGATCAGGAGGTGAATCAAGTCTATATTCCATTGATTTAACTGGTTTTAATGAAAGAAAAGTAATAACACCCTTAGGAGGCTCCGATCCAGCGTGGTCTCCCTTGATGCATTAATTCAATATAATACAAAAAAATATACGAAATTTAAAAAAAAATGTTAAGGAACTCTGAATAATTTAGTATATCTACTCAAAGTATTAAGGGAGCAATTATTTATGTTTTACAAGTTTTTTATCTCTATATTTATGGTTTTATTTGTTGCAGCTTGTGCAACAACACCAAAAGACTCAGCTGACTCTTCAGGTTCAGGATCAAGTAGTTCAGGAAGTGATGTTTCTTCTGAAGGAACTATTACGGAAACTTCAGGAAGTGGAATAGTTTCTGGATCACAAGAAGATTTAATTGTTAATGTTGGTGATAGAGTATTTTTTGGATATGATAGTTCAGATTTAGACTCAGACGCTTTGGAGTTACTTCAAGACCAAGTTGCATGGCTTAAGCAGAATAGTGATGTTTCAGTAACAATTGAAGGACACTGTGATGAAAGAGGAACTAGGGAGTACAACCTAGCTCTTGGTGAAAAAAGAGCTCAGGCTGTAAAAAATTATCTCATAGGATTAGGAATAAATCCTGACAGGGTTTCAACTATTAGTTATGGTAAAGAAAGACCTGCTGTTGTCGGATCAAATGATGGAGCTTGGGCTCAAAACAGAAGATCAGTAACTTTAGTTAACTAATATACTTTCCTTAATACTTTGGCGCTATAGAAATATAGCGCCACATTTTTATCTCAATTAGAAATTAAAATTCTTTAATGTTTAAATACATACTCACTGTTTTAATCATATTTTTTTCAAGTTATGTTTATTCTAATGAAAATGAACTTACAATTAATCAGCAATTAGAGAGGTTGCAAAGAGAAGTCTCCGATCTTTCTAAAGAAGTATTTTCAAATTCATCAAGTCAATCTAATGGAGTAAATAATGATTTTGTAAAGAATCTTTCTGCTATTGACTTACGAATATATGATATTGAAAATGATATAAAAAATTTAACTTCTAACTTAGAGGAATTGTATTTTCAATTAGATGATATTTTTAATAAGCTAGAAAACTTAGAATTAGTTATTAATAATTTACAATCAGTTCCTTCAAATAATGTAAATGTAAATACAGACGAAGTTTTACAAGATAGTTCTGAAGTTAAAAGCAATACTTTAAGTGATACTGAAAATGAAAATACACTTGGAACATTAAATATTTCAAAAAACACAAATGATACAAATGAAGAGGTTATATCTAACGATCAAGAAGTAAATTCTAATGAAAAAGAGAAGGTGTTATCACCAGAAGATCAATTCCAAGTAGCATTTGATAATATTAGAGATAAAAAATGGCAGGATGCAAAAACGTCATTTGAGCAGTTTATTACAGATAATCCTGATAATCAACTATCAGGTTCAGCACATTATTGGCTTGGAGAATTATATATTTTAGAAAAAAATTATAGAGAAGCAGCACTTATATTTGCAGAAGGTTTCCAAAAATTTCCAGATAGTATTAAAGCTGCAGAAATGCTTT
>CACGTA010000029.1 GCA_902575815.1 uncultured Alphaproteobacteria bacterium
TTAAACTCAATTAATCTTAATTTATCTCTGTTGAATTCTAATTCTCATTATTACAACTCAGAAATAGAATTAAAAAATGAAAGAATTTCTGAATTACATCTGAAAAAGATAATCAATCAATCAGAATATTTTAATAATCAAACTGGAAAATTTGAAATATTTAATAATATAACTTCGTATGATATTGATAACAATCTGTATTTTAATGCTCCGATTGGAAATTATTCAGATAATATTAAAATAAATTTTTATAAAATATATATTCAAAAAAAATATTTAGATAATATTTCCAGCGTAATTAAAAAATTGAAACTTAATATTGATAATTATATTCCTTCTCCATTATCCTCATCTTTATCATCACTTACAAAAGATGAAAAAGAACTTGGAACTATTTGTATAGATTTAGGTCATTCAACATCTTCTATATCAGTTTTTGAGAATAATAAATTTGTGTATGGAGATGCAATAGGTGTTGGCAGCAATAATGTTACATTAGATATCGCTAGAGGTTTATCAACTACAATTTCAAGTGCTGAAAGATTAAAAACTTTATATGGCTCTCTAGTTTCATCACCAAGCGATGAACATGAAATAATAGAAATCCCTATTGTTTCAGGTGATAAAAATACATTTAAACAAATAACAAGGTCAAGCTTGAATGCGATTATTAGACCTCGTATTGAAGAAACTTTAGAAATGATATGGCAAAAAATTAGAGACAATAATTTGAGGACTAAAAAATTAAATAACGTAGTTTTAACTGGTGGTGGGGCAATGATGGACAATATTACAAAATATGTAGAAACAATTTTTGCAAGTGGCGTAAGGGTATCAAGCCCATTAGATAAGTTAAATTTGGATAATAATTTTAAAAAACCAAATTTTTGTGACATTACTGGGTCTATATTGTATGACCAAGATTTATTTAAAATTGATTTTTTAGCAAATCAATCAAAAACTTCAAAAAAACAAGGAATCTCAAGCTTTTTTACTTGGCTTGATCAATATATTTAGATAATACTATATGTAGTAAATTATATTGACGATTGCGAACATAAATCGTTAAAAACTATTTAAAACGGCGGAGATTACAATGACTATCAATATTTCAATACAAGATGTAGCACAAAACTTACATCCTAAAATAACAGTTTTAGGAGTAGGCGGATCTGGAGGAAATGCAATTAATAATATGATTAATGCTAACTTAGAAGGTGTAGACTTTTTAATAGCTAATACAGATGCACAAGCTTTACAAATTTCAAGTTGTCCAAATAAAATTCAATTAGGATTAAGCAGTACAAAGGGTTTAGGAGCAGGTATGAGGCCTGATATTGGAAGACAAGCTGCTGAAGAAGCAATTGAAGATCTTAGTGAAAAATTTGAAGGTAGTCATATGCTTTTTATAGCTGCTGGAATGGGTGGTGGTACTGGTACAGGTGCTGCTCCAGTAATTGCTAAATTAGCAAGAGAAAAAGGAATACTAACTGTAGGCGTTGTAACTAAACCATTTCATTTTGAAGGCTCTCAGAGGATGAAGTTAGCTGAGAAAGGAATTGAAGAGCTACAACAGTATGTTGATACATTACTAACAATACCAAATCAAAATTTATTTAGAATTGCCAATGAAAAAACCACATTTTCTGATGCATTCAAAATGGCAGATGATGTTCTTTATGCAGGTGTTAGAGGTGTAACTGATCTTATGGTTCAGCCTGGAATGATAAATTTAGATTTTTCAGATATTAAAACTGTCATGTCTGAAATGGGCAAAGCTATGATGGGTACTGGTGAAGCACAAGGTGAAGGTAGAGCAATTGCAGCTGCTGAAGCAGCTATTGCAAACCCATTAATTGATGATGTGTCTCTTAAAGGCGCAAAGGGTCTTATAATTAACATTACTGGCGGCAAAGATATTACATTGTATGAAGTTGATGAGGCTGCAAATAGAATAAAACAAGAAATTGATGAAGAAGCAAACATTATATATGGAACAACATGTGATGATAGACTTGAAGGTGTTGTAAGAGTTAGTATTGTTGCTACAGGTATTGATGCAAATAATAATATATCAGCTAAACCGATAGAAAACTTCGCACCAATAAATATAAATAATGATATTTACAAACAAAATATAGAAAAGCCCGAAACATTTACTGAAAGTACGTCATTGCATGAACATTCTTTACAAGATGGAAGCATCTTAAATGATGATATTAATGGGACTTCAAATGAAGAAATTCCAAATAATCAAAATTATGAAAATAATGATTTAGATGAGCAAACATATATTAACCAAATAGAGACTGCAAGTTTGGAAGAAAATATTGATGATAAAGTGTTTGAGCAAAATGAAGTTTCAAAAGCTGAAAATCAAATTGAAACTGAAAATCTTTCTGAGGATGTTTCAAACTTATCTTCACATATTGAAAAACCAAACGAAACAAGTGTAAGAAGGTTAAGCTTGTTTGATACTCTTTCTACTGAAAACAAATCTGAAGATATTTCTCCAGAAAATGAGGTGCTTGCAAAGACTGAACCAGTTTTTGCAACTTCAGAAGTAAAGATTGAAGAAAATGACACAGAAAATAAAAACTCTGAAGATTATAATCTAACCATAGATAAAAAAGAGGAGTTTAGTGCTGAAGAAACTGAATCTTCTGAAATTGATGATGAATTTAATCAGGAAACAGAGGAGGAACTTCTGGATATACCCACTTTCCTTAGAAGACAAGCAAACTAGTAATCAGAGCATTATTTGCAATATTTTGAAATATTAGGTTAGTTGTTAAGATCGCTAAAAATATATATTAAAAAAAGTGCTGATTTCAGCACTTTTTTTTAAAATGATAGACATATCTAACACTTCTAGCAATCAACAACATACAATTTGTAAACCAATATCAATTAGGGGAATAGGACTACATACTGGAATAGAAGTAACTATGAACTTATATCCCGCTAAAGTTGATTATGGAATTAAGTTTATTAGAAAAGATATCAAAAAAAATAATGTGATTGAAGCTTTATGGTCAAATGTAAGCAATACAAAACTAAGCACAACTATAAGCAATCAAAATGGTACTAGTGTATCAACTATAGAACATCTAATGAGTGCCTTATCAGGATTACATATAGATAATATTAAAATTGAGATTGATGGACCAGAGGTACCAATCATGGATGGCAGTTCAATAAAGTTTGTTGATCTAATTGATCAAACTTCTACCCAAAGTTTAAATAAAAGAAGAAAAATTTTAAAAGTATTAAAAAATATTAAAGTAGAAAATAAAGATTCATCTGTAGAATTGAAACCTAATAAACAGTTTTCAATAGATTTCGAAATTGATTTTCCCAGCAAATTAGTTAGTAAACAAAGTTGTCATTTACAATTAGTAAATGGAAATTATAAAACTGATATTGCCTCAGCCCGTACTTTTGGATTTGAAAGAGATGTTGATATTTTAAGATCAAATGGCTTAGCATTAGGTGGTTCTTTAGATAATGCTGTTGTTGTAGGAGAAAGTAAAATTCTAAATTCAGATGGTTTGCGTTTTAAGGATGAGTTTGTGAGACATAAAATTCTTGATTCTATTGGAGATTTGTATTTAGCAGGTGCTCCAATTCAAGGATATTTTTTAGGAAACAAATCAGGTCATCACTTAAATAACTTACTATTAAGATCTTTATTTTCTGATAAAAATAATTACGAATACATTTAGTTAAATCATTTTTTTTGGATCAACTATTTTATCAAAATCTTTTTCTGAGATTAATTTCAACTTCAAGGCAGCTTCCTTAAGAGTTAAGTTCTCTTTGAAGGCTTTATTAGCAATTTTTGCCGCATTATCATATCCAATACTTTTATTTAAAGCAGTAACAAGCATTAAAGAATTGTTTAAATGATTATCAATAATTTCTTTATTTGCTTTCAATCCCTTTAAACAATTGTTAAAAAAACTTTTAATCCCATCACTAAGAAGGTTTACTGACTGAATAATATTAAAAGCAATAACTGGTTTATAAGCATTTAATTGAAAATGACCATTGGATCCTGCAAGATCTACAGTTGTACTATTTCCAATTACTTGAACGCACACCATACTTAATGCTTCAATTTGTGTTGGATTTACCTTCCCAGGCATAATTGATGATCCCGGTTCATTAGCAGGTAAAATTAACTCTCCCAGACCAGATCTAGGTCCAGATGCTAAAAATCTAATATCATTTATTATTTTTAATAATGAAAGTGATAAAGTTTTTAAAGAATTTGAAAAATTAATTAACGGATCGTGGGAAGCTAATGACTCAAATTTATTTGGAGAAGGTTTATAATTATCTTTAGTCAGTTTATTCAAATATTTACAAAATACTTTATCAAATTTTTTTGGAGCATTAATCCCTGAGCCTACAGCAGTTCCACCTTGGGCAAGATATTTTAATTCTGATTTTGCAATTTCTATTCTTTTTAAACAAGCATTTAATTGAGAACAAAAAGCTGAAAACTCATCGCCTAAAGTAATTGGAGTTGCATCTTGTGTATGAGTTCTTCCTATTTTGATTATTTTTTGAAAAATCTTTTTCTTATTTTGAAATTCTTTTATTAAAATTTTAAGATTTGGTATTAAGTTTTTTGTTGCCAATTCATTAATTGCAACGTGCATTATTGTCGGAAAGGTATCATTTGATGATTGAGAAAGATTCACATGATCATTTGGATGAATTGGTTCTTTACTCCCAATTTTTCCTCCTAATTTTTTAATTATATAATTACTAATTACTTCATTAGCATTCATATTTGTTTGAGTACCAGATCCAGTTTGCCATACTACTAAAGGAAACTCATCAATAAGTTTCAAATTAATTATATCATTGGATGCCTTTATAATTAATGTACCTAATTTTCTGTTTAATATACCAAGTTCAACATTAGCTTCAGCAGCAGCTCTTTTTTGTTGTCCTAAAGCAATTATTAATTCAACTGGTATTTTTTCATCACCAATTTTAAAATTCTCTAGAGATCTTTGCGTTTGAGCACCCCAAAGCTTATTTTTATCAATTTTTTTTGAACCTAGGCTATCAAATTCAATTCTTTTTTTATTTTTCATTAATAATTAACAAATGCTTTATAACATATTATAGAAGACTTATGAACAAACTTGTTTTACTTAGACATGGTCAAAGTCAGTGGAACTTAGAAAACAAATTTACTGGCTGGAAAGATGTTCCATTAACTGAAAAAGGTATCCATGAGGCTAATAATGCTGGTCTTTTACTAAAAAAAAATAATATTAAAATTGATAAAATTTTTAGCAGTGTATTAGAAAGGGCTAATAAAACAGCAGAAATTGCAGTTAAGGCATCAGGAATAGAAAATTTGCATAAAAATGGAGTTCTAATTTACGAAAAAGATCAAAGACTTAATGAGAGGGATTATGGTGATTTAGTTGGTTTAAATAAAGCAGAAACTGCAGAGAAATTTGGTAAAGAACAAGTACATATTTGGAGACGATCATATGACACACCGCCACCCAATGGTGAAAGTCTTAAAGATGTAGTTGATAGAGTTTCTCCTTATTTTACTAATACAATCGAACCATTTATCTTAGATAAAAAAAATGTTCTTATTGCAGCGCATGGCAATTCTTTAAGAGCAATAATGATAAAAGTTGGTATGTATAAACCCGAAGAAATATCTTCAATAGAACTCCCTACTGGAAGCCCATTGTGCTTGGATTATTATAACGGTCAACTAAAAAAACACTATTATTTAGATTAATTTTTTTTAAAATTTGAAAAATTAATTACATTATTCTTGTTTGAATTTTTCTTTTCTAATTTTTTATTTAATTTCTTTTTTGTTTTATTTTTTTGTAAAATTAATCCAAAATTTTCAGAAGGATCTGCAATAGAGATAATAGAATTATAATCAATTTTTATATTTGTTTTTATATCATTAAATGAAAGTGAAATAGAAAAATTATTTTTATTTATTTCAAGATCATAATATTCGTATTGAATTACTATAGTCATTTCTTCTGGATATTTTTGTTTTAACCAATTTGGTAATTCAACATTCTGATTATTAGTAGAAAATGTAATATAAAGGTGATTATTATTTGATAATCCTTTTTCTTTAATATCGATTAGAATATCTTTTACTACATTTAACATATTTTTATCTAATATATTTTGATATTCAATCATTTTAAGCTTTCAATATAAGATAAAAAATTATTAATTTCTACAAACTTACACAAACCAATGGGAAACATTTCTCTAGTTGTAAATCCACCACCAGTCATAGCCCAAACGTCAACTCTCAATGAATTAAGTTCAATAGAATAAACTCTATCTCTAATACTATTTTCACTCGAGAATATGTTAATGTAAGATAATTCTAAATCTACATCATAATAATATTCATTTATTGAAGTTATTTTATTAAGGTCTGTGTTAATTACTTTCACTCTATTTGATGAAATAAATTCAAATCCCCATAGTAATGTAGGACATAATAGCTGAGTATTTGAAAGATTATTTTTTGTAAAAGATATAGATAAAGATGAATATAAAAGTAAAAATATAAAAATAGATAATTTCTGTATCATATAAAAATGGAATTCTTTAAATTATTAAAAAAATAAACTAAGGAGCTTTATTAGCTTCTGCTTAAAAATCTTTTAATTCAAAACTAATTATTTATATTTAATTAGTCATTTTTTAACTTTTCCCATTCAGTCATACCACCTGTAATATTCTTAACATTCTTAATACCCATATCTTTCATTGTTTTGGTTGATAAAGTTCCTTGTCCACCAACACCACAAAATACAACATATTCTTTATTAGGATTTTCTTTGAAAAAATTATTTTCTAAGGGGCTGCCTTCGGCTAAGTAAAATTCAAGAAAGGCTCTATCCAAATGAATTGCATTTCCTATTGTTCCTTTATCAAAACTGTCTTTATCCCTGACATCAATAAACTGTACATTTGGATCATTGAGTTTTTCTTTTGCTTCTCTTGCAGAGATATTCTCAATTTCATTTTTAACACTCATCA
>CACGTA010000030.1 GCA_902575815.1 uncultured Alphaproteobacteria bacterium
GAGGAGTTCTATTTTCATCATTCCTAGACTCTCTAACAATACCAATATTGGTTAATTGATTATCCATTCTCTTGTTGGATATTAATTTTATAATCTTTTAAAATTTTAAAAAAATAGATTATGTCTTCTGTTTTATGTGGTGCAGTTTTAACACCAGACTCAATTTTATTATCCAAAATTAGATCAATCGCAGCTGATAAAGTAATCGATACAAGTTTGCCCATTGCAGTATTTTCACCACTTCCTTTTTCATCTATAAAATAAGAACTATCGAAAATTTTATTATCATTTTCAAAAGCTTTAAGTTTTACAGAAAGTACAACGCGATCTTCTTCCTCAGGTAAATATTTATTATCTTTTAATAATTCTTCGCTTTTTTCATTAATTTCAGCTTCTATATCATCCGATCTATTTTCAAGCATTGAAAAAATATCTTGCCATGCCTCTTTCCAACCATCAAGTCGCAAAGTTCCTCTTATGAACTCTTTGACTTTCCATTTCTCATCAAATAAGTATTCACTTAAATATGGTGTTGAATCTCTGTTTGGATAAGCTTCAAAATTTTCACCAGATATTGAATAAGAACTAATTGATTTGTAAGGAGTTACAGTATTTATTTTACCTTTTGTTATATATTTTGCATCATTGTTTAAGGCTTTAATTACTCCAGCTGGAGACCAACTAAATTTATATTTGAAATCATTTGGAATTGCTGGAAAACCCCCACAATATGATTCATAAACCACTTCTATTTTTTCAGTCGAGATTTTTTTAAGATCACTGACAAGTAAATGGGAAAAAAAATGATCGATACCTGGGTCTAAACCGACCTCATTGATAAATACTAAATTTTCTTTTTTTACATCTGAATTTAGCATATTTATTTCTGGATTAAGGTAACTAGTAGATGCAAAATGACATTTATGTTCTAAACAAAGTTTAGCTATTTCTAAATGTTTGTTTGCCGGCAGTTGAGAAATCACAATATCACCTGGATTTGTTTCGTTAAATAATAAATCAACATCAAACTGTTTTGCGTTCACATTGTTTTTATCTACATGGTCAATACTCTTTATAGCCTTATCTAATGTTCTATTCCATACTGTAAAATTATCTAAATTTTTAGCTAATCTTCTAATTCCTGGTATAGAAGAAAGTCCAGTTCCTATCCAATGTACATGTTTCATAGTCTTATTTACTTTTATATTAAATTGTTTACTACATTAATGAAACTTAAAATACGGAAATTTATTTGACTTCAATAGTATTTATTTTTTTATTAACAGGTCTAGTCTCTGGTTTTATTGCAGGATTATTAGGAGTTGGAGGTGGAATAATAATTGTACCTGTAACTTACTTTATTTTACTTAATCTTGGTTACAGCTCTGAAATTGTGATGCATGTTGCTGTAGCGTCTTCTCTTGGTGTAATTTGTTTTACTTCAATTTCTTCCATAAGATCTCATATTAAGCTTAAAAATACAAATTTAATAATTGTAAAAAAATGGGCAATAGGGATAATAATAGGTTCAATCGCAGGTTCAATCGCAGCAAGCTCTATTTCAGGGCAGAGTTTAGTAATTCTTTTTGTAATACTAGCATTTTTGATTTCATTAAATATGCTATTTCAACAAAGCCCAATTGTTGTAAGCAAAGATATACCATCATCTAACATAATTAACTTTGCAATAAGCTCTTCTATTGGTTTTTTATCTTCAACAATTGGTATAGGTGGTGGTAGTTTTAGTGTTCCAACTTTAACAATGTTTTCAAAAAAGATTCATGAAGCAGTTGGAACCTCTGCTGTTTTTGGTTTTTTAATTGCTTTTCCAGGAACACTTACATTTATGTATACTGGATCAAATATAAATGAACTTCCCATTTATTCTCTTGGTTACGTAAATATTATAATAGTTTTTTTTATATCTCTAACTAGTATATTTACTGCTGGAATTGGTGCAAAAGTTTCATCAAATATAGATAAGTTAGTATTAAGAAAGATTTTTGCTATTTTTTTGTTGTTAACTTGTGCTAGTCTAATTATTGAACATTTTATAATTTAAATGAATTTTGTTGCAGATAGACTAAGTAAAATAAAACCTTCAATGACTGTAGGTATAAATGTCAAAGCCAAAGCTTTGAAGGACGAGGGTAAGGATGTAATTGTTCTTGCAGCAGGTGAGCCAGATTTTAACACACCAAAAAATATAAGAGATGCTGCTAGTAAAGCGATGGAAGAGGGTAAAACAAAATATGTGCCAGGTAAAGGTACACCAGAATTACAAAAAGCAATTCAGAAAAAATTCAGAGAAGATAATAATATAGAATATCAATTAGATGAAATCATATGCGGTGTCGGAGGAAAACACATTATCTATAATGCTATGATGGCAACAATTAATCCAGGAGATGAGGTCATTATAACAGCTCCTTTTTGGGTTAGTTATCCAGATATTGTTTTATTAGCAGAAGGGACCCCTGTGATAGTTGAGTGCCCTCAATCACAAAATTTTAAGATTACACCAGAACAACTAGAAAAAAATATAAACTCTAAAACAAAATGGTTAATGTTGAATAGTCCTAGTAATCCAACTGGATCAGTTTATTCAAAAAAAGAGCTTGAAGACTTAGCACTTATCTTAAAAAAGTATCCTAATGTTCTTATAATGTGTGATGATATCTACGAAAAAATTGTTTACGATGGCGTAGAATTTCATACTCTAGCTTCTATTGAACCTTCACTGAAAGACAGATGTTTGACACTAAATGGTGTTTCAAAATCATATTGCATGACAGGTTGGAGACTTGGGTATTGTGGAGCTCCAAAAGAGATTATTGCTGCTATGAACAAAATACAATCTCAAAGCACAACATCAACTTCTTCAATTACAATGGCTGCTGCAGTTGAAGCAATAAGTGGTCCGCAGGATTTTATAAACGAGCATAATAAAAAATTTTTAAAACGAAGAGATCTAGTATTGAATAAATTAAATGATATTGATGGAATTACATGTCAAAAACCAGAAGGAGCTTTTTACGTTTATCCAAATTGCGAAGGTATAATTGGAAAAAAGACACCAAATGGAAAACATATCTCCAATGATGAAGATTTCATGACATACCTTTTAGAAGATCAAGGTGTAGCAGGAGTTCATGGCGCAGCATTTGGTTTATCACCTTATTTTAGATTATCTTATGCAACTAGTGATGCAATTCTGGAAGATGCCTGCAACAGAATAAAAGAAGCTTGTAACAAGCTTACTTAAGATCTTTATCAGCAATTATCTCAGCCAATCTAAGCAGATTAGTAGTTCCCGCACTTCCAAATGGAACACCAGCCGAGATAACCACGTTATCTCCTGGTTTTACTAATTTTTTATTTTTTGCAATTGAACAAGCTATATTAACCATATCTTGAGCATTTTGAGCATCTTCTTGAGTATGACAGGAGTTTACACCCCAATATAATTGCATTTTTCTTGTAGTATTAATATTTGGAGATAAACCAACAATTTGAACTGGTGCTCTTTCTCTAGCCATTCTAGTCGTTGTTCTACCACTAACAGAAAATGTAATTATTGCTTTTGCATCTGATTTTTTTGCAATTGAGTAAGCTGCTAAAGTTATTGCATCTGTATTGTCAACATCATCAATATTTTCTTGTATAATTTGTAAATCATAATTATTTTTATCATTCTCAACATTTTCTATTATTTTATTCATAGTTCTTACTACTTCTATTGGATGCGCTCCAACGGCAGACTCACCAGATAACATTACAGCATCTGCTCCGTCATAAATAGCATTAGCAACATCAGATGCTTCAGCTCTAGTTGGAACAAGATTTTCGATCATACTTTCAAGCATTTGTGTAGCAACAACAACTGGCTTACCAAAGTGCCTACATCTCTTAATAATATCTTTTTGAACTATAGGAACTTGTTCTGTTGGCATTTCAACACCCAAATCACCTCTGGCAATCATAATACCATCTGCAGCATTTATAATATCATCAATATTTTTTACCGCTGAAGGCTTTTCAATTTTTGCCATCACGAGTGCTTTATTGTTAATTATTTTTTTTAGTTTATGTATATCCTCTGCTTGTTGCACGAAAGAAAGTGCAACCCAATCAACTCCCATATCTAATGCCTTCATAAGATCAGATTTATCTTTTTTGGTAAGGGCGTCTATAGGAAGAATAACATCTGGAATATTTACACCTTTGTTATTTGAGATTTCAGCATCATTTAAAACTTCTGTAATTAAACTATCTTTTTTTTGTTCAACAACTTGTAATCTAATCCTTCCATCATTTACTAATAAAATAGAATTTGGTGTTAAAAAATCATAAATTTCTTCATGTGGAAAATTAACCCTATTATTATCTCCGGGCTCACTTGAAAGATCTAATGCAAAACTTTGACCCTTGACTAAATTTTCTTTTGTATTCTTAAATGTACCCACTCTTAACTTGGGTCCTTGTAAGTCAGCTAATATGCATGATGCATGATTATGTTTTTCTTCAAGAGATCTAATATTATCATAATTTTTTCTATGAGTTTCTAAATCACCATGTGAAAAATTTAATCTAAAAACATCACATCCAGCAGTAAATAGGTCTTCTATTATTTTTTTATCTGAAGATGCAGGTCCAAGTGTAGCTAAAATTTTAGCTTTTCTGTTACGTTTCATTAATTATTATATATATATAGCACAAAAAAAGATTTATATAATTTATTTACGTAATATGACCAAAAACTTTGATAGAGAATTACTTGCTGATGTTGCAGAAAGATTGATTCATCATCTAAAAAATAGAACAGATGTGCAAAATATTGATTTAATGAATTTATCAGGTTTTTGCAGAAACTGTCTTTCAAAATGGTATGTTAGTGCTGCAGAGAAGAAAAATATATCTATTTCATACGATGAAGCACGAGAAATGATCTATGGTATGCCATACTCAGAGTGGAAAACAAAATTTCAAAAAGAAATCTCTCCTGAACAAAAAGAAAAATTCGATAAAGCAAAAACTTAATATAGTTTCTCTAAATTCTCTCCATACATCTCTTTTACTTTAAACCTTCTTACTTTCATGGAGGGAGTCATCATATTGTTTTCAATTGTAAACTCGTGATCAATGAGAATAAATTTTCTTATTTGCTCAATACTAGAGAGGCTTTTATTAACTTTATCTACAACTTCATTCATCTTTTTGTTAAATGAAGAATCTTGAATTATTTTATTTAAATCGCCCTCAACATTATTTTCTTTTGCCCATTCTAAAGCTAAATCTTTATTAGGAACCAGGATTGCAACCAGGTAATTTTTGAAATCTCCATATAACATTGATTGAGCAATTTCCGGTTCAATATCTAGTTTTGCCTCTATTCTTGAAGGAGAAATATTATCTCCACCAGCATTTACAATAATATCTTTTTTCCTATCTGTTATCTTTAAATAATCTTCTTCATCAAATTCACCAATATCACCTGTATGAACCCACCCATCAATTATAGTTTTATTAGTTGACTCAGGATCATTCCAATAACCATTCATAATTAGTTCACCACGAGCTAAAATTTCTCCATCTTCAGAAATTTTCACTTCATTTCCTTGAAGAACTTTTCCAACAGTATCTAATTTAATTTTTTCAGGAGGGTTTGCAGAAATAACAGGAGCAGTTTCAGTTTGTCCGTATCCTTGAAGTAGTGGAAGTCCAAGGGCGCTAAGGTATAATCCAACTTCAAAATTTAGTGCTGCGCCTCCTGATATCAATGCTCTAAGACTTCCTCCAAATCTTTTCTTAACTTTTTTTCTTACTATCCTATCCATCAATCCATTCATAAATCTTTCAGGGAAGCTCATTTGCTCACCGAAATATTTTTTCTTTCCTAGATTTAATGTAACTGCAAAGAAGCGTTGACTTAATTTACTTTGGTTTTTTAGACCTTGTGAAATACGTGTGTGTAAAGAGTCATAAAACCTTGGAACAGCTGTCATAAAATGTGGTGCTGCCTCAGCCATATTTACTAATAATTTATCTATACTTTCAGCGTAATAGATTTGTGCGCCTTGCCCCATTTCTAAAAATTGTAAAGTATGCTCATATGAATGAGATAATGGCAACCATGATAAATATCTAATTTCTTTTGTTAAATCACTAGTAAGACTCTCAAGTAATTTATCACAGGAAGCACAGTTTCTTAGCATGGCTCCATGACTTCACATCACTCCCTTAGGATTACCTCCAGTACCTGATGTATAAATAATACATGCTGTATCTTTTCTTTTAAAATTTTTTGTTAACTCTTCTATTTTATTAGAATTTTTACTTTTTTCTAAATTGTCATTTATAATTTTATTGTATGATAAAATATTTACAACTTCGGTATAAGTTTCGTTATCATCATTAATTTTTATTACATTTTGACAATGTGAAATTTTTTCTATTGCAGGTAGAACTTTTTTCATTAACTCGTGTGATGATACGATGGCACATCTAGCACCAGAATGTTCAATAATATATTTATAGTCATTAGTTGTGCTTGTTGTATAAGCAGGCACTGAAATTGCTCCGATGGACATTATTGCTAAATCAGTGATTTGCCATTCAGGTCTATTTTCAGATAAAATTAATACTCTATCTCCTTCTAAAATACCCAGATCTTTTAAGTATGTTGCTAAACTTTCGACTTGCTCTTTTACTTGTGACCAACTTAAAGAAACATATTTATCATTATCTTTCTTCCATAAATATGGTTGATCATTTAAATTATTTGCTTGATGATAAAATATACCCGGTATGCTATTAAACTCGTCAAAATTAACAATCATGCTGTTTGTCCTCCCTACAAAGCTTAGATATTAGACCTATATCGAAATAGTAAAATATGAAACAAAAAAATTATCAAAATTCAACAAAAAATTTCCTTGGTAAACTACCAATTTGGAATTTAAAGGATTTGTATGAATCGCCAAAAGCGAAGAGGCT
>CACGTA010000031.1 GCA_902575815.1 uncultured Alphaproteobacteria bacterium
TTTATTATTTTCTACAACCTTCTGTAAATCTGGATGGCATGGTTTGACACTTTTTATTTCATGAGTGACAGTAGAACGTTCAACTACCAACCACATTCTACATCCATTAGAATGATGCCATGTTTCAAATTGAAAACCTTTTATATTTTTTCTGAAAAATATAGCTTCAGTCCAATCTTTCTCTGATGCATCTAACGAAGGATAATTGATTGTTGCATCTCCTCCATAACTAAATTCACTATGATCTCTTTCACCACAATAAGGACAATTGATTCTAATCATTTAACCATGCAATTTTGGATCAGGTCCTGCGCCACGTTCATCAATATTGATACCTTTTTCAAATCTTTCTAAATTATGATTTTGCACGTAGTTATGCGGGCTTTCATTTGCAATTAAGTCAGCAAAATACCAACCTGATGCAGGACTAGCTTTGAAACCACCATAGTTCCAACCAGCATTTAAATAGAGATTAGATATTGGCGTTTTACAAATAAAAAATGATCCGTCCATTGTCATGTCCATAACACCTGCCCAATGACGAAGTAATCTTATTCTTCCAAGTGAAGGAAATATTGCCATGGCCGCTTCGGCAACATCTTGAACCATAGGAAGATTTCCTCTTTGAGCATATGATTTATACCAGTCAAGATCACCACCAAACACCATGCTTCCTTTATCTGACTGCGATATATAGAAATGCGCACCACCTACACCATAAACAACAACCTGGTCTAGAAGTGGTTTAACTGCCTCAGATACAAATGCTTGTAGTTTATGGGATTCAATTGGCAGGTTTCCTAATTCTGCCATTTGCCATAATACTGAAGTATTGCCTGCAACAGCAAATCCTATTTTCTTTCCTTTTATAATTCCTCTTGAAGTTTGAATACTTTCAATATTTCCATTCTTTCTTGTAAAACCTGTAACTTCACAATTTTGAAGAATGTCTACACCTAATGTATCTGCAGCCCTTGCATAACCCCATGCAACTGCATCGTGTCTTGCATTGCCTGCTCTTTTTTGAACTGCAGCTCCAAGTATTGGAAATCTAGAATTATGATAATTTAAATGCGGAATTTTTTTCTTTAAAGTTTTTAAATCCCAAAGTTCTGCATCAGTTCCATGGAGTCGCATAATATTATAAATCCGTGAAACTGAATCTTTTGCACCAGGGCTATGAAATAACGAGACATGAGCTCGTTGGCTAAACATTACATTATAATTTAATTCGTGACTTAAATTTTCCCATAACTTTAAAGAATGTTCATAAAATTCGTGGTTGCCTGGCATCATATAATTTGATCTTACAATAGTTGTATTACGTCCAGCGTTTCCTCCACCAATCCAGCCTTTTTCTAAGACAGCTACATTTTTTATATTATGATTCTTTGCTAAATAATATGCCGTGGCAAGACCGTGTAAACCTCCCCCAATTATTACAACATCATAATTACTTTTTGGTTCTGGATCACGCCATTGTCTAGTCCAATAAGACTGACCATTTAAACCGTTTTTAATTACATTCCAGGCATTAAATTTTGTCATTTGTTTTATTAATTATTAGAATAGTTGATGAAAGTAAAATGAATTAACTTGCCATGCCAGTGTTATTTAATCACAGTTAACTTGATGAATCTGGCCATGTGTCATTTAATCTATAACCTTCTGGAAAAGGATCATCCTTATCGATATATAAACTTTGTTTTCCAGTAATAAATGCACTACCTGTTATTTTTGGAATAATACAATTTTTGTTATTAATTTTAATTTCCTTTTCAATACTTACTTTAAATGAAGATCCTATAATAGACTTTGATATAAATTCTTCATTTATTTGTATTTCATTTTTTTCTTTCATTACTGCTAATCTTGCTGAAGTGCCTGTACCACAGGGTGAACGATCAAGTTTCCCAGGTCGTATAACAACAGTATTTAATCCTGTAAGTAATGATTGATTATTTTTTTTTAAGGGTTCAATAAATTGGCAAAAAGAAAGATAGTCTAATCCTTTAATAGTAGGGTGTTCAAATCCTATAGATGCGTTTGCTGCTTTCAATAATTCTTTAGCAACATTTACAAATTTATTTGCATTCTTTGGTTCAATTTTAAGATTAAAATCACTAGCATTACAAATTAAAAAACTGTCACCACCAAAAGCAGTACTTACTTTAATTGTACCATAATTTTTAGTCTTTAAATCTACATCTATCTTATCTGCAAAGCAGGCAAGATTAGTTAAAGTTACACTTTTAACTTTCTTATTTACACAATCAGCAACAACTTTTATTAAACCACCAGGAGCTTCAAGTGTAAGCATGGTTTTCGGATATTTCATTTGAACAATATTTTTTTCTAATAATACTGTCGTTACACAAATTGCATTTGATCCGCTCATTGGAGGATTATCTTCTGGTTCCATGATTACAAATCCAGCATCTGCATTTTTATTTGAAGGTTCTAAAATAATATTACAATGTTTAAAGACCCCTCCCCGAGGTTCATTTAAAAAAAAATTTCTCCATTTTTTATCTAAAAAAAGTTTTTTAGAAGCTTCCTCAGGTGAATTAAACTTCAAGCCTTTAATTCCAGTTACAACATCCCCAATTTCACCACAGCAATGTGTGTTAAATACTGTGATTTCATCCATGTGAAATTATTAGATCATCAACATTTTTAGAATGATGTGTAATTTGTTCGTATCCATCTTTTGTTATAATAAAACTATCACCAACTTGTGATCTAAAATTATTTGCACTTGCCCCGCCATCAACGGCAAATACCATTCCAGGCTCCAGTACTGTTTTATTACCAACTACTAATTGTGGTTCCTCTAAAAAGCTAAAGCCTGTACCTCTTCCACATCGAAATGTAGGATAGGGGTATCCCTCAGACTGTATAGTATCTGCATAAGCAGCATGAACTTCTTCAGCTGTTACTCCAGGGCCAAGAATTTCAAGAGCAGCTTTTTGAGATTTAACTGCAGTCTCAAAAGCTTTTATTTGTTCATCGGATTGAATTTCTTCTACCCAAAATATTCTGTCAAAACCTAATTTAAACCTATGGAAATTTGTAGAACCACAATAACATACGAATACGGGATCACCTTTTTTTATAATTTTGGTTGAAGCACGATGGTGAGTTTTAGGTAAATCATGACCCGATGTCATAACAGGTAAAAAGTGAATATTTGGAGACATATTGATATTATTAGGATAAAATTCTTTTAAAAGATCTGCAGCTTTTCTTGTTCCAGCTTGTGATTGTGCAAGTGCAACCTCATACTCAGGAACATTATGGCCAATTGTTTTTTTTGCTGCCTCCATCATAGCCATACCAACTTCGCCGGCATGACGAGCTATATTCAATTCATGATTAGATTTAATCATTCTTATATTATCTATTAATTTGGTTAAATCCCCAGGATGGTATTGAAGTAATTCGTCTAAATAACTCTTAACCATTGGGTTGATTTTAAATTTTTCAATAAAAATATTTTTATGCTGATTGATGATTTGAGGTAATAATTCTCTCCATTCATTTCCAATACCATCATTCCATGTTTCAACCATATCTACAGGACAAGATTCTGGTACTAATAAAACATCAAGAAGAGGTGTAATTAAATAAGTTTTATGATCATTTGAAACAACTAATAATGTTGGTCGATAAAAATCCATATGAAGGAAGTCATGGTATCCTGTGAAATAATATATCGAGTCATCATCAGTTATAATTGAGAGATCAATATTGTTCTCAGACATTTTTTTCTTTAGTTTATTTAAGTTTTCAGAAAACATTTATTTTAATTGTTGTTCTACCAATTCAGTCCAATATGAAGAACCTATGACTAATAATTCGTCATTAAAATCATAATTATCAGCATGTAAAGGTCTGGAATGCTGCTCTGATGTTCCGTTACCCATTAAAACAAAGCAGCCAGGTTTTTCATTTGCCATAACAGAAAAATCTTCTGAGAATAAACGTGGTTCTATATTACCATTACATTTATCACTACCAAGTAAAGAAACTGCAGCTTTTGTTGCAGACTCAGTTTGAATTTTTGAATTAAAAGTTACAGGACAGGCTGTTTCATATTTAACACTACCATTAACACCGTGTGCATTGCAAATCCCTTCGACAATTTGTAACATTTTTGAAGCAATTTTTTCATTTGTTTCTTTTGATAAAGCTCTGGCGTCACCAGTCATTTTTACCATACCTGGCAGAACATTTTTTTTACCATCGGTTATAAATTCGGTAATAGACACTATACCATTGTCTGCTGGATTTAATTTCCTAGACACTATCGATTGAAGTGCTACAGCTATTTGAGAACCAACAGTTATTGCATCTACCCCCATATGAGGTAATGCAGCGTGCCCTCCTTTAGTTTTTATTTCAATTTCAAATAAATTTTCGCTGGCTGTAATAGCTCCATTTCTTGTACCAAATGTTCCAATTTCCATGTTAGGAATATTGTGCATAGCGTAAACTTCATCAATGTTAAATTTATCAAACAATCCTTCATCTATCATTGTTCTTGCACCGAATGTATTCTCTTCATCAGGTTGAAAAATAAAATATACCGTACCGTTAAAGTTACCTTTTTCTGATAAATATTTTGCTGCACCTAATAACATTGTTGTGTGACCGTCATGTCCACATGCATGCATTCTGTTATCAAACTTGGACTTATAACTAAACTTATTAGTTTCATGTATAGGAAGAGCATCCATGTCAGCTCTTATACCTATTGATTTTGAACTATTTCCTTTTTTTAAAATTCCCACTACTCCAGTTCTGGCAATACCAGAATGAACTTCTATTCCAAACTCTTTTAGAAGTGTTGACACTTTTGCTGCAGCATACTCTTCTTCAAAACTTAATTGTGGGTGCATATGAAGATCATGACGCCATTCTACTAATTGGTTATGTAATAACTGAGTTTTCATAACCTACATATTATTAAATTCTTTAATCTTATTGTCTAGAGAAAGCATATATTCATAATGTGAATTCCAAAATTTTTGATCATTTCTTTTTTCAAATTCTTCAAGACTTACACCTTGTTGCTCTACCCAAGTAAAGTACCCTAAATTAAATATTCTTTTCTTATCCATGTAAGAAAGTTCTAGCATATTATCAGTAGATATTCCTGATAAGTGTTTTCCAAATAGTTCAGCACAAACTATTTCATCATAATTATTTTTAAAATCAGCAATGGTCTTATTCAACTCTGACATGTATAAATCTGCACCATCTGTAGCGACCGTTATAATTGCGTCATCACTATTTAAATCCATATATTTAGCTAGTTTTATTGATGCCAATATATTTGCTATTGCTGAAAAGCCAAATTCAGGAAGTCGTGAAACAAAATCAGGCTCAAAATTTTTTTTCTCAATTAAAAACTTTTTTCCTATTTCAGTATTAAAAATCATATTTAGATTATTGGTAGCTTGATCAGAAACATCTACGACAAAATCTGTATTCATTACATTATGAATGAGGGGGACATGTTTGTCACCAATTCCTTGTATATTATGTTCACCATAACCTCCATGAAGCAAAGTTGGGCACTCCAAAGCTTCAACAACTGCAATTTTCGTCTGTAATTTATCTTTAAGATAATCTCCTGCTGCTAGAGTACCACTTGATCCTGAAGCACTTACGTAAAACCTAGGAGTTAAATTACTGTTACCTTTAACTTTAAGAAATGATTTTTCAAAAGATGGACCCGTTATAGAACGATGAATACTGTAATTATAATACTCATCAAATTGATTTATGATATCATTTTGATTATCTTTTTTTAATTCATTACAAGCATCGTAAATTTCTTTAACATTACTTTCGGTGCCTTTTGTCTTTATGATATTTTTTTTATCTTCAACCCAACTATTCAACCATTCAAATCTCTCATTACTCATTCCTTCAGGAAGTATTGCAATACTATTAAGACCCATTATCCGAGATATTGCTACTCCGCCCCTACAATAATTTCCTGTAGAAGGCCAAACTGCTTTATGTTTTTCATAATCAAAAGTGCCATTTAATATTCTTGGAAGCAAACAACCATAAGCTGCCAAAACTTTATGAGCTGTTATTAAGGGAAAATATCGTCCCATATTTACAATTATCTTTGCCTTAACACCTGTGAATTCTGTTGGAAGCACAATGTATTCAGGCTCATTTCCAAAACCTGATTGATCTCTTTTGTTAAACCAATGAACTCTAAAGAGGTTAAGAGGATTGATATCATTATTATTTATTTTTTTTAGAGAATTTTTAATATCATCATTAATAGTTTGAGGGTCTTGAAGTTCACTAATACTTGGCAAGACTACCCCTTTTGATTTGAAGTAATCAGAAGTTTTTTTTATTATTGCTTGACTCATAAATTAAATATTGATGCCTAAATTATTTGTTTTACAAAGATTATAAGCAAATCTTGCTATTGCAGTATCTTGTACGCCAGTTCCTGTCAAATCACATATTGTTATATCTTCTTTATTTTTTCTTCCTAAGCTTGGATCGTTAATAATATCGCCAAGTTC
>CACGTA010000032.1 GCA_902575815.1 uncultured Alphaproteobacteria bacterium
TAGTTATTAATCAATCAGATATATATAGTATAAGTGAAAGAATTTCTAATTGGATCCTTTTTCTTAAAGCTAATGAAAAAAATGTAAGTGCTAAAAAAGCATTAATTATTAAAAAATCTATTGATAATCAAATTTATTATTTAGTTAGAAATTTGGAATTTCATCATGAAAAAACCAATAATCACTTATTATCTAATAACAAGGCAATATTTTTATACTCAACTTATTATAATAATACAATATATGATAATTTATCTTCAAAAATATTTGATTTTTTATCTGAACATATTTTTTCTAGATCTGGCTTCCTTAATGAGGGTTCATCACATTATCATCTCCTTATTGCAAAACATTTAATAGAAATATTGTATTTTAATAAATTAAATAAAAAATTAAAACCCAATCATGAAGAATTTTTTCTAAAAGTAATTTCAAATATTCATATTTTTACTATTACTGAAGATATAGTTAATTTAGGTGACAGTACTCCAGATTTGCCAATCCAATATCTCAAAATCCTTCCGTATATTTCACATAAACTATTTAGTATTGATTATCCTGTAGTTTATCAAAATGAGAACTTAAATTTATCCTGTTACTCAAGTGTATTCAATTTAGGATATTTAAAGAAATCAAAACTAAAAGAAAAAAATTATTCATTTTTTGATAAAGAATCTGGCTACCTAGTTATTAAATATGATAGTTTATTATTTTATGCATTATTAAGTAATTCAAACATTATAAAATCTAGATCACACAAACATACAGACATAGGAAATTTCATAATATATTATAAGGATCAACCTATTCTTATAAATTTAGGCAGATCGAATTATAATAAAAAATCAATACTTAATATTGGAGCATCTTATCATAATTCATTTAAATTAAATAAATTAGAACCCTTATTATGCCATAAACTTAATTCAATACCATCATTAATGCATAAAAGTTATTTTCAAAAAAAGCCAAAATATTCTTTAAAAATTGGAAAAAATAATTCAAAGGTTATTTTTGAATTTTATGGTTACAAAAGATTTCCATTTGGATCTAAAATTACAAGAGAGATTAATATCATTAAAAATTCAATTGAAATAATAGATAAAATTAAATCTAAAAAAACTATTAATTATAACTCATTCTTCCATACAACACTTCACGTTGAAAGAATAAATAAAAATAACTTTAATTTAAAGAAAAAAGAAAATATTTTATGTGAATTTTTAAATTCAGACGAAAATTCGATTATTAATACCTTTCCTAGTAAATGTTCAAATGAATATGGAGTAATTAAGAGTGCACATAGCATTAAAGTTAGCAAAAGACTAAAAAAACAGGATAAGATTAAATATAAAATAAAATTTAAATAAAATATGTGTGGTTTAGTTGGGTTAATAGATTTTACAAATCATAATAAAGATTACATGCATAACATAAAAAATATGTTAGCAAAAATTAGACATAGAGGTCCTGACAATAATAAAATTGGATCTTATAAAAATTATCATTATGGTTTTAATAGATTATCTATAATTGATTTATCATCTAATGCTAATCAGCCTTTTGAAGATTCACAAATTATTTCAATGGCAAATTGCGAAATATATAATTACAAAAAAATAAAATCTCAATATAGAAATGATGAATTTATATCTAGTTCTGACTCTGAAGTTATACCATTTTTGTATAAAAAATTAGGAACTAAATTTCTAGATGAAATAGATGGTATGTTTGCATTTGCATTATTTGATAAAATAAAAGATAAAATTTATTTGGGTAGAGATAGATTAGGAATAAAACCATTATACTATTATTATGATAATAAATATTTAGCCTTTGCATCAGAAATTAAAGCTTTACTTGAATTAAAATTTATAGAAAAAAATATTAATTTAGATACTTTAAATAAATATTTAATATCTGGATTTGGAAGTTTACAAAACACTTTTATAAAAAACATCAAGATTGTTCCACCAGCGTCTTTTATTGAAATTAGTAAAAACAAATTAAATATCAAAAGATATTATAATAAACCTCATCAATTTATAGATTTTGAAAACAATAAAGATGTTCTAATCAAATTCCGAAATGCAATCAATGAATCAGTTGAAAGTCATTTAATATCAGATGTACCAACATCCTTAATGCTTAGTTATGGAAAAGACTCCAATATTCTAAATGAAATTATAAGTAAGAAAAATTTATTTAATTTTAAAACATTTACTCTAGGTTCCGATGATTTCAATAAAAGTGAAATTTTTAAAGATAATGATAAAAATCATAAAAATTTTAAAATAGATTTTAAAACTTTTAGCAATTTAGAAGAAAAATTTATTGATTGTTTAGATCAACCAACAGTTGATGGCTTAAATACATACATAATAAGTAAATTTATTTCTGAAGAAGGTTATAGAGTTGTTCTATCTGGATTAGGAGCTGACGAACTACTGGGTGGTTATGGAGCATTTAGATTTCTACCTAACATTTATAAATCAAGTTTAAATTTTTATTTAATCTCTAAATTACCTTTTTTATTTAATTATTTTACAAATTATCAGAAAAGTGAGAAAATCAAAAAATTATTTAGATCTCAAAATTTTGAGAATGTTTATTCAGTATTTAGAGATTATTCGTTGCATAACGAGTCCTTAAATATTGAAAAAATTTTTGACAACAAAAAACTTTTTTCAAATAATAATAATGAATATAATTTAAATGGCTGGAGATATACACAAGAACTTGAAATTAAAAATTATCTACAGAGAAGATTACTGCCAGATTCTGATGTATTTAGTATGGCAAATTCTGTTGAATTAAGAGTACCGTTTTTATCTAATAAATTAATTGATTTGTCCTTAAGCGTTAATTTTAATAAATTTAAAAAATTAGGATATCAAAAACAAATATTGAATAAATTATATTATAGTAACCTAAATAAAAAAATTTTTTCAAGGAGAAAACAAGGATTTGCATTACCTATGAATAATTGGTTAAAAAATAAAAATTTTGAGGATAAAATTTTACATTCATTTAATAATCATTCATTATTTGAATTAGATAAAGATTTTAAAATAATACTTTCAGATATAATTAATTTATTTAAAGAAGGTAGAATAGATTATGAATTGTATGGAAATATTATGTTTTAGATAAATGGATAAAAAAAAATAATATTAATTTAAGTTAGATGTATAATGAAAAAAAAATATCTTGCATTATAACAGTTTCAAGTAATTTCAATTTTTTAAGAGACGCAGTTAATAGTCTATTAGCTCAGACATATAATAATATAGAAATAATTATTGTTAATGATGGTTCTTTAAAAGAGGTTGATAAAATAATTAATTCTATAAATTCTAAAAAAATCAAACTTTATAATTGTGAGAAAATTGGTAGAGGAAAAGCATTAAACTTTGGTATTGAAAAATCAAATGGAGATTTAATAAGCATTTTAGATTCTGATGATTTATCTCATCCTCAAAAACTAGAGAAACAAATAAAGTTTATAGAAAATAAAAATGATGTAGTATGTACAAATTTTACAACAGATATAAATAAATATAATAAATTATTGAATTTAAATTTAAAGATATCCTCAAATATAGTTGATAAGAGACAATTTATTTTTAGAAATCCCATTTGTCATTCAAGTACTCTTATAAAAAAAAATATCTTTGATACTTACCTCTATGATGAAAATAGAAAAAATTTATTTGACTATGATTTATGGATAAGATTAAATATAAACAAAAAAAAATTCATTAAAATCAATGAAATTTTAACATACAAAAGAATCCATGATAATCAATTATACGAAAATAAAAAAAGATTATTTTACATTTTTTCAACCTTAATTCTAAAACTAAAGGCTTATAAGTATTTTAAAAAAAATTATGGTGACTTAATTATTATTATTTTAACAACTATTTATTCATTAATTCCGCAAAAAATTAGAATATTATTAATGGGTAAATTCTAATGAAAAAAATTGCAATTTTAGCTTCAATTCCTTTTTTTATTAAAGCCCATCTTGATCAACATATTTTTTATTTAGCAAAAAAAAATTATAAAATTACTATCATTACTAACACTGATAGTATTATTAATAGATATAAAAATAGAAAAAACATACAAATCATAAATGTTAATTTTAAAAGAAAAATATCTATATTGAATGATATATTATGTTTATTTAAATTATTTTACATTTTTATTATTAATCGATTTGATATTATACATTCATATACGCCAAAAGTAGGATTACTAACTTCAATATCATCTAAATTATCCTTCAATAAGAATAGAATCCATACATTCACAGGGCAACATTGGATAAATGATAAAAAATATAAAAAAAAACTTTATATGTTTTTTGATTGGTTAATTATAAAATTAAATTCTAACTGTTATGCTGATAGTTTTTCTCAAATTACATTTTTAATAAATGAAGGTATTTGTAAAGAAAATGATATAAATGTCATAAATAATGGTTCAGTTGGAGGAGTCGATTTTAATATATTTAATAAAAAATTATATAATTCAATTAAGATTAAAAATGATCTTGGAATAAGTTTAAATTTAAAAGTTATTATTTTTGTTGGAAGGGTAAATAAGGATAAAGGTATTTTTAATCTAATCAATTCAATTATTAATCTTAATACTAAATTCCATAGATATTGCTTGTTGATTATTGGACCTTTAGATTTAAAAAATTCTGAAGAAAAAGAAAATTTTTATAAAATCAAGAAAAAATATCCTAATATTATAAAATACTATGATTATAGTGATAATATATCAAAATATCTATCAGTTTCAGATTTATTTTGTTTGCCTTCCACAAGAGAGGGCTTTGGAACATCTGTAATTGAAGCTGCAGCAATGAAAGTCTCAGTGCTAGTAAGCAATATTTATGGTCTTAATGAAATTGTAAATAAAAATAATGGATATTTATTAGATAGCATTGATAATGCGGAAATTGAAACTAAAATAGAATATATATTCCAAGATAATCATAATAAAAGATTGTTTATAGAAAATTTATATAAAGATATAAAAGATAAGTATAATAGTATAGATATCTTAAGTAAATTAGAAAATAATTACTTATATTTGTTAAATAAATGAGCAAAAATGTATTAATTACAGGAGGAGCAGGTTTTATTGGAAGATACTTATGTGACTTGTATCTTTCTAAAGGTTATGATGTATTAATTATTGATAATTTATCAACAGGCAATATAAAAAATATTAATTTTATAAAAAAAAAATATTTAAATAAAAATTGTAAGTTTAGTTTTGTTAAATCAAGTGTAGAAAATTATAAATTTTTAAATAGAGATGTAAAAAAATCTACATTAGTTATACATCTCGCAGCAGCTGTAGGAGTCCAAACTATTTTAGATAAACCTATTCAGAGTATGAAATCTAATCTTAAGTCTACAGAAATAATTCTAGATGCTTGCAAATTATATAATAAGCCTATATTTTTTTCGTCTACTTCTGAAGTATACGGCAAATCATCTAAAAACCCTTTTGTTGAAGATGGCGATGTAGTTTATGGAAGCTCAAGAAAGATTAGATGGTCTTATGCTGCAAGCAAATTATTAGATGAATTTTTAGCTCTTAGTTATTATAATGAGTATAAACTACCAGTTGTAATAGGTAGATTTTTTAACACTGTTGGAAAATATCAAAGTAGTAGCTATGGAATGGTAATACCAAGATTTATAAAGCAAGCAAAAGATAATGATCAAATCACTGTTCATGGAACAGGTAATCAGTCTAGAACATTTACCGATGTAGAAGAAGTATGCAAATGTGTTTATTTACTTATGAAAAATAGAAAATCATATGGAGAAGTAGTGAATATTGGCGGTAAGAAAGATATTAAAATAATTAATTTAGCTAAAAAAATTATAAAATTAACCAAATCAAAGTCTAAAATAAAAATAATTCCTTATAAAAAAGCTTATTCCTCTATTTATGAAGATATGAATAATAGAAACCCATCAACAAAAAAACTAAGAAACTTGATTGGGTTCTCTCCAAAACTAAACATTGATGAAATTTTAATTAAAATTGTTTCAAAATAAAGTGTGTTTTCATTAAATAGTATTTTTTTCACAATAATATTTATTATTATTACTCATAATTTATTTTTTAAATTAGGAATAAAAAATTATTTTATAAAATCTAATAATTTGCAAAGATGGGATAAAAACGATGCTTATTTAATTGGAGGATTTATATTTATTTCATTTTTCA
>CACGTA010000033.1:5000-6177 GCA_902575815.1 uncultured Alphaproteobacteria bacterium
TTCCCAGGCGGAGTGCTTAATGCGTTAGCTACGACACTGATACTATTGCACCAGCGACTAGCACTCATCGTTTACTGCGTGGACTACCAGGGTATCTAATCCTGTTTGCTACCCACGCTTTCGTATCTCAGCGTCAAAAATGGCCTAGTTAGTCGCCTTCGCTTCTGGTATTCTTTCCAATATCTACGAATTTCACCTCTACACTGGAAATTCTACTAACCCTTACCAAATTCTAGATCACTAGTTTTAAATGCAGTTCCTGGGTTGAGCCCAGGGATTTCACATCTAACTTTTTGATCCGCCTACATACGCTTTACGCCCAGTGATTCCGAACAACGCTAGCCCCCTTCGTATTACCGCGGCTGCTGGCACGAAGTTAGCCGGAGCTTCTTCTTCAATTAATGTCATTATCATCGTTGATGAAAGAGTTTTACAACCCGAGGGCCTTCTTCACTCACGCGGCATTGCTGGATCAGGGTTTCCCCCATTGTCCAATATTCCCTACTGCTGCCTCCCGTAGGAGTCTGGGCCGTGTCTCAGTCCCAGTGTGGCTGATCATCCTCTCAAATCAGCTATAGATCGTAGCCTTGGTGGAGCAGTTACCTCACCAACTAGCTAATCTAGTGCGGGCTCATCTGAAGGCGATAAATCTTTCTCTTTGCAGACACATCCGGTATTAGCTACAGTTTCCCGCAGTTATTCCGAACCTTCAGGTAGATTCCCACATGTTACTCACCCGTGCGCCACTAAATCCGAAGATTTCGTTCGACTTGCATGTATGAGGCATGCCGCCAGCGTTCGTTCTGAGCCATAATCAAACTCTTAAGTTAAGTAAATTTGACCTAAAGTCAAAAATTACGGAACGTCCGTTAAAGCGGAATACTTCTTGTATAAACAAAAGTATTTGTTGATACGTATTCCATTAACGTTCGTAAAATTTAAATTACGAATTGTTGTCTACGTATCTCTTTAATATCTTATTAACTTGTTAAAGAGCTTACAAACCCATGCATTTTATATAAAATATGAATGGAATTGTTCTTTTCAAAAGAAAAGAGTATGTGCCTATAATAGTATAAAAATTTGTTGTCAAACCATAAAATTTAAAAAAATATAGCAGATTTCTGGGGATATTTTAATGAAATATATTAGTATAAAAAAAATTGAAGAATCAAAG
>CACGTA010000034.1 GCA_902575815.1 uncultured Alphaproteobacteria bacterium
TTTTGAGTCATCATTAATATCGACACCCTTAACATTAGAGACATCTGTTGGAGATGGCATATAATCGATAACGGCATCCAGTAGTGGTTGAACACCTTTATTTTTAAAAGCTGATCCAGTTAGAACGGGAACAAATGACCCTTTTAGTGTGCCTTTTCTAATACATTTTTTTAACTCTTCAACAGATGGTTCAGTACCTTCGAGATAGTTTTCCATTATTTCATCATCTTCTTCCACAGCTTTTTCAATTAATTTCAATCTGTACTCTTCGCACTGTTCTTTAAGGTCTTCGGGGATATCTACAACATCGAATTTAGCTCCTAAACTTTCGTCTTGCCAGACTATAGCTTTATTAGAAACTAAATCGACAACACCTTTTAAGTTACTTTCAATTCCAATTGGTAGTTGCGTTACTAAAGGATATGATCCTAAACGGTCTGAAATCATATCTACACACATAAAGAAGTTTGCCCCAGTCCTATCAAGTTTATTCACAAAACACATCCTAGGAACTTTGTACTTATCTGCCTGCCTCCAAACAGTTTCAGATTGTGGCTCAACACCAGCAACACCATCAAAAACAGCTACAGCACCATCTAAAACCTTGAGAGATCTCTCAACTTCAATAGTAAAATCAACATGGCCTGGCGTATCTATAATATTAATTCTATGTTCTTTCCAAAAACAAGTTGTTGCTGCAGATGTAATTGTAATACCTCTTTCTTGTTCTTGTTCCATCCAATCCATAGTCGCTGCCCCGTCATGAACTTCTCCAATTTTATGAGATTTACCGGTATAGTATAATATTCTTTCAGTTGTTGTCGTCTTACCAGCATCAATGTGAGCCATTATACCAATATTTCTATACTTTGATAAAGGATGAGATCTTGTCATATTTGAGTTACCATCTAAAGTGTGAAAAGGCTCTGTTGGCATCTGCCATCTTGTGCGTCTCTTCTCTTTTTTTTACAGCGTTTCCTTTATTATTAAATGCATCAACAATTTCGTTTGCAACTCTTTCTTTCATAGTTTTTTCATTTCTTTTTGTTGCTGAGTCAACTATCCATTTCATAGCTAAAGTTTGGGCCCTCTTTGGTCTAACTTCCATAGGAACTTGATAAGTGGCACCTCCAACTCTGCGTGACCTAACTTCCAAAGATGGCTTAACATTATTTAAAGCTTCATGAAAAAATTCAATTGGAGTTTTATCAGTTTTTTTTGAGACTAAATCGAAAGCTCCATAAACAATTTTCTCTGAGGTAGATTTTTTTCCATCAAGCATTATTCTGTTCATAAATTTAGCTAAAACTAAATCCTTATACTTATGGTCAGGAAGTATTGTTCTTTTCTCAGCTGCTCTTCTTCTGGACATAATTATTTTGGACGTTTAGCACCGTAAAGTGATCTTCTCTGTTTCCTGGAAGAAACTCCCTGAGTATCTAGAGTTCCTCTGAGAATATGATATCTAACACCTGGTAAATCTTTGACTCTACCGCCTCTGATTAATACTACTGAATGTTCTTGGAGATTGTGACCTTCACCTGGAATATATGCTGAAACTTCTTGTCCATTAGTAAGTTTAACTCTAGCTACTTTTCTGAGTGCAGAGTTTGGTTTTTTAGGAGTAGTTGTATAAACCCTTGTGCAAACCCCTCTTTTTTGAGGGCTTTTATCTAAAGCAGGAACCTTGTTTCTTTTTTTTACAACGGACCTACCTTTTCTAACAAGTTGATTTATAGTTGGCATTTTATCCTTCAGTTAAGTGTTTGGATTTTACTCCACGACCTTTAACAAATCGTAGGGGTCTTTATAAATTGATTACAAAAAAGTCAAGCAGATATAAGAAAAAAATTGCTAGTTTTCTATATTTTCTGTCTGATTCTTGGCAATTATTTCTTGATCTCTTTCAAAAGCGATTTTTTCATAATCAGTAGTCATTTTTCCAGTACCTGCCGGAATTAACCTTCCGACAATTACGTTTTCTTTAAGACCATTCAGAGTATCAACTTTGCCTAATGTAGCTGCGTCGGTTAGTACTTTAGTCGTTTCTTGAAATGATGCAGCCGAAATAAAGGAGCCCGTCTGCAAACTAGCTTTTGTTATACCAAGTAACACAGGTTCGAATAAAACTTCTTTTTTACCTTCACTAGATAAAATCTTATTAATCTTTAAAACATCTCTTTTTTGAATTTGCTCACCTGAAATCAAATTTGAATCACCAGGATCTTTCACAAGAACTTTTTGCAACATTTGTCTAGCAATTGTTTCTATGTGTTTATCATTTATATATACACCTTGAAGTTTGTAAACTGATTGAACTTCTCTTACAAGATATCTGGCTAATTCTTCAACTCCTAAGATTCTCAGAATATCATGAGGAACAGGAGTACCTTCAACAAGAATATCACCTTTTTTTACAAAATCACCTTCTTGTACATTTAAATATTTGGATCTAGGTATTAAAGTTTCAAATGTATCTTTTTCATCTGTAGGGGTAATAATAACCCTTCTTTTATTTTTATAATCTTTTCCAAATGAAATTTTACCATCAATTTCACACATTATCGCGGGATCTTTAGGTTTCCTAGCTTCAAATAATTCTGCTACTCTTGGTAAACCTCCTGTAATGTCCTTAGTTTTAGAAGATTCTTTAGGTATTCTAGCTATAACCTGACCAGCAGTAACTTTTTGTCCATCCTCGACACTTAAAATTGAATCAATTGACATTGGATAATTTGACAAATTTGTTTGATCAATATTTTCATCTGTTAATTCATTAACTATATTTAAAGCAGGTTTAAAATTTTTACTTTTTTGATTTTGACTCCAATCGATAACAATTTTACTTGAGATCCCTGTTGTATCATCAATTGACTCTCTAAAAGATACCCCCTGTTTTAAATCTAAATACTTAACATAACCATTTCTTTCCGCAATTATAGGTAAAGTGTAAGGATCCCATTCTGCAAGTAACTGATTGTTCTCAACCTTTTCGTTATCACTAACAAAAAGTTTTGAACCAAAAGGTATATTAGATATATATTTTTCGTCACTTGCATCTACAATTTTTATTTTAGCATTTCTACTTAATACAATTTTATTATTAAACTTATCTTCGATAATTTTTATATTCTCTAATTTTACAGTTCCTGAGACTGGAGCTGTGGCATTAGATTGCTCTACAGAAGAACTTGCTGCACCCCCAATATGAAATGTCCTCATGGTCAATTGCGTGCCAGGCTCACCAATTGATTGTGCAGCAATAATACCAACTGCCTCTCCAACATTAACGGGTGTGCCTCTAGCTAGATCCCTACCATAACAAATTGAACAAATTCCATCTTCTGTCTCGCAAGTGAGTACTGATCTAATTTTTAATGATCTCAATCCTAGTTTTGATATAGAGTCTAGGTGTTTTTCAGAGATAATTTCTCCTGCATTAACAATAGTATTTTGATTTTCATCAATAATATTTTCAACTGGTGTTCTACCTAATATTCTTTCAGTTAAAGGAGATGTTATGTTCCCTGATTCAACTATTTCTTCAACTAATACACCATTTTTAGTATTACAATCTAGTTCTCTAATAACTGCATCTTGAGCTACATCTACTAATCTTCTAGTTAAATATCCACTACTAGCTGTTTTAAGGGCTGTATCAGCAAGGCCTTTACGAGCTCCATGAGTGGAAGTAAAATACTCTAGAACCGATAGACCTTCTTTAAAATTTGATTTAATTGGATTCTCAATAATTTCGCCAGAAGGTTTAGCCATTAAGCCTCTCATTCCTGATAATTGTTTTAGTTGAGCTGCAGATCCTCGAGCTCCTGAGTGAGCCATCATATATACAGAGTTAATAGGCTGATCATCAGAAGGGCTAGAAATTACATCCAGCATTTTGTCAGCAACTCTATTGGTACACTCTGACCAAGCATCAACTACTTTATTATATTTTTCTCCTTGAGTAATTAATCCATCTTGATACTGGTTTTCATATTCTTGAACTTTTAATTGTGTATCATTTAAAAGATCATTTTTATCAGAAGGGATAATTAGATCATCTTTTCCAAATGAAATACCAGCTATTGCAGCATATTTAAATCCGATTTGCATAATATGATCAGCAAATAATACAGTCTCTTTTTGACCGCAGAATCTATAAACTGTATCAATTATGTTACTAACTTCTTTTTTTGTAAGAACTTTATTTATAATCTCAAACTTTATATTTTTATTCTTTGGCAGAATATTTCCTAGTATCATTCTCCCAGGAGTTGTCTCAACTTTAGATAAATTACCTTCATACGTTTCTATTCTAGCTACAATTTTTGAATGAAGTGTAATGTCATTATTTTCTAAAGCTTTTAATATTTCATTTAAATCAACAAAACTTCGTCCTTCTCCAATTTGTTTATCTCTCATTATTGATAAATAATAAATTCCTAAAATAATATCTTGAGAGGGAACAATAATTGGTTTGCCACTTGCTGGATGTAAAATATTATTTGTACTCATCATCAGTACTCTTGCTTCAAGCTGAGCTTCAAGACTTAATGGAACATGAACTGCCATTTGGTCACCATCAAAGTCCGCATTGAAAGCTGTACACACCAATGGATGTAATTGGATTGATTTACCTTCAATTAAAATTGGTTCAAAAGCTTGAATACCAAGTCTATGTAATGTTGGCGCTCTATTTAAAAGAATAGGATGTTCTCTGATAACTTCATCTAATATATCCCAGACTCTAGGATCTTCTTTTTCAACAAGTTTTTTTGCTGCTTTAATTGTATTTGCCCATCCGTAAATATCAAGTTTATGAAATATAAATGGCTTAAAAAGCTCAAGAGCCATTTTTTTTGGAATGCCACATTGATGCAGTTTTAAATTTGGACCAACAACAATTACAGACCTTCCTGAATAATCAACTCGCTTACCTAATAAATTTTGTCTAAACCTACCCTGCTTACCTTTAAGCATATCAGATAATGACTTAAGAGGTCTTTTATTTGTAGATGTTATTACTCTTCCTCTTCTACCATTATCAAATAGAGCATCGACAGATTCTTGAAGCATTCTTTTTTCATTTCTAATTATTATATCAGGTGCTCTTAAATCAATTAATCTTTTAAGCCTGTTATTTCTATTAATTACTCTCCTGTATAAGTCATTTAAGTCACTTGTAGCAAATCTACCCCCGTCTAATGGAACTAGTGGTCTTAATTCTGGAGGAATAACTGGAAGGACTCTCATGATCATCCACTCTGGTTTATTCTTTGATAAAATAAAAGACTCTATAAGTTTGAGTCTTTTTGTAATTTTAGTTTTTTTTAATTCAGATTTAGTTTCCTGTAGATCGATTTTTAATTGATTATAATCAGCTTCTAAATCTATACCAAGAAGCATTTGTTCGATTGCCTCTGCTCCTATTGCTGCACTAAAAGAGTCTTCTCCATACTCATCTTGATATTCAATAAATTGTTCTTCAGAAATAATTTCACCTTTTTGTAAATCTGTTAAACCAGGTTCAACTACAATAAACTGTTCAAAATAAAGAACTTTTTCAAGGTTTTTGATAGTCATATCCAAAAGTGTTGCAATTCTACTTGGTAACGATTTCATGAACCAAATATGAGAAACTGGGGCTGCCAACTCAATGTGACCCATTCTATCTCTTCTTACTTTGGATAAGGTAACTTCAACACCACATTTTTCACATATTATTCCTCTGAATTTCATTCTTTTGTATTTACCACATAGACACTCGTAATCTTTTACAGGTCCAAAAATCCTTGAACAAAACAGTCCATCTTTTTCTGGCTTGAAGGTTCTATAGTTAATGGTTTCAGGTTTTTTAATTTCACCGAACGACCAAGATCTTATATCATCTGGACTTGCAATGGATATTTTAAGACTATTAAAATTTTGAACACCTTGATTCTGATTGTAAATATTTGTAAGTTCTTTATTCA
>CACGTA010000035.1 GCA_902575815.1 uncultured Alphaproteobacteria bacterium
GTCCAATTGGAATTGATATTGGCAACTCAAAAGACCCGAATGAAATAGCTTTCTCAATAATTACAAGAGTAATATCAATAAAAAATAACTTAAAACATTTATCAAATAATAAAATTAAAGAAGTTATATGACAAACATAGATTTTATGAAAAGAGCTATTTTACTTTCAATTGATAATATCAAGAATAGTGGAGGTCCTTTTGGATGTGTTATTGTAAAAGAAGATGAAATTATTGCAGAGGGAGTAAATAGAGTAACATATAACAATGATCCTACTGCTCATGCTGAAATTGTTGCTATTAGAAATGCATGTCAAAAATTAAATACCTTTAACTTAAAAGGTTGTGAATTGTATTCCAGTTGCGAACCATGTCCTATGTGCTTGAGTGCAATATATTGGTCACATATAGACAAAGTTTATTATGGTAATTCTAGAGAAGATGCTGCTAAAATTAAATTTGATGACAAGTTTAT
Source organism: uncultured Alphaproteobacteria bacterium (assembly GCA_902575815.1). Classification (GTDB taxonomy): domain Bacteria; phylum Pseudomonadota; class Alphaproteobacteria; order HIMB59; genus CACPNW01. The sequence continues at coordinate 475 of CACGTA010000035.1, forward strand.
TTATGATGAACTTTCATTAGAAATAAAAGAGAGAAAAATTCCTATCAGTCAAATATCACGTGACGAAGCAATAAAAGCATTTAATATTTGGGAAAAAGAAGAAAATAAAATAAGATATTGATATGGAATTATTTCTTAAAATTGTTGCACCAGTTCAATCTTATGACTTCCAAACCTTTTTTCATAATTTACTTTTGTCACTCCCAGCATCAGCATTATTGGGATTATTATTATTTTTTGTCCTTGGGGCATTTTCAGGTTTAAAATCTAAAGAACAAAGGCTCTATATTGTAATTGCAACAACTATAGTCATATCTTTTACTGCAGCTTTTTATAATTTAGGTGTTCCAACAGAAACATTATTTGCAGTATATTCTGAGTGGTTACATTTAATTGTTAGATGGGTTCATATAATTGTTGGTGTAGCATGGATTGGAACCTCATTTTATTTTAATTGGCTTGATAGTAGACTTGAAAGAGATGATCCAGATTTTAAACACCTTGATGGTTATTTATGGTCTGTCCACTCGGGTGGGTTTTATAGAATTGAAAAATTAAAAGGACCTCCTAAAAAACTTCCAAAAGTTCTTCATTGGTTTAAATGGGAAGCATATGCAACTTGGATAAGTGGTTTTGTACTACTTATTTTAGTTTATTATTTAAATGCAAGCTCTATGATGTTGGGAGCTAGTGGTATTATATTAACACCCTTTCAAGCAATATTAATATCTATATTATTACTTATAGGTTCTTGGCTTCTATATGATTATCTTTGTAAAAATGTCTTAAAAGATAATGAGCAAACTTTGATTGCAACTGGTTTTTTATTATTTGTATTATTAAGTTATTTTCTAACCCAAATATATGGATCAAGAGCTGCATACATACATGTTGGGGCAATTATTGGTACCATTATGGCAGCTAATGTTTTTAGAGTCATTATTCCTGCACAAAGAAATCTTGTTACATCAGCTGAAAATAATCAAAAGCCAAATTTAAATCTTTCAATAGAAGCAAAAAACAGATCAATACATAATAACTATTTTACACTACCTGTGTTGTTTATAATGATTAGCTCACATTTTTCTTTTACGTATGGGGCAGTAAATAATTGGTTAATATTAGCTGTTATATCAATAGCTGGCATTTTGACTCGTCATTACTTTAATTTAAGAAATAAAAAACAATATAAATTTTGGATATTACCATCAGCAGGTTTAATCATGTTTTTTTTAATGACTTTAAGTAGTCTTTCAATATTTGAAAAAAAAGATGCAAATGCATCTCTTTCTTTAGAATTAGTAAGTTTCAATGAAGTACAAAATATAATTAAATACAGATGTGGAACATGTCATGCCAAATATCCAACTTTTGAAGGTATTGAAGCGGCACCAAAAGGTGTTGTTTATGATACGGCTCAAGATATTGTAAATAATATTAAATTAATCAAAGCTCAGGCTATTGATGCTAAAATTATGCCTCCAAATAATCTTACTGGTATTACAAAAAATGAAAGAGAGATATTAAAAGTTTGGATTGAGCAAGGAGCAAATATCAATAATTAACTGGAATGGGGTCTAATGATCTCCATAAATACCATGTGGCTTGTGAACTATATGGACTCCATTTTTTATAAAGCAATTTAAGTTTTCTTTCACTGATAGGAAGTTGAACTTTATAAAGTTTTGAAATAGCTTTTAAAAACCCTAAATCACCTGTTGGAAAAATATTTGAACTTCCATAACTAAACATTAAAAACATATGAATAGTCCAATTTCCTACTCCTTTTATTTCAATTAAATTATTATAAACTTCTTCTTCAGAAGATTTATTAATATTTTTTATGAATTTCTTGTTTTGTAAAAAAAATTTAGAAATATTTCTTATGTACAAAATTTTTTGTCTTGATAGACCACATTTTCGTAAATCTGTAGTACGTAACTTAGATACAGTTTGTGGTGTTATATTTCTTTTAAGTTTAAAAAATTTAGTTTTCATCGAATCAGCTGCAGATACTGATATTTGTTGACCAATTATTGAATTAATTAATGAATGAAAATAATTAGGATTGAGATTTAAATATTCATTCCTATAAGTTTGAATTAATTTCTTCAAAACTTTATCTTTATTTGATAGATAAATAATACCTTTATTCCAATATTTAGGTTTCATATGAATTATTATAACAAATTTAAAAAAATTATATCATACATAAATTTTATTTTTGGAATTTATTTATGGGCTTTAGTAATATATGCAATATTAAGAGCTACAGGATTAATTAAAAGATTTGCATTACAAGAACATCTTTTGGGTGAGTATTTATCAATACCTATTAAATTTATTTTAAGTTTATTTTAATAAATAATATGATCTATTATTACTTTATTGCAATGGCTGCTGCACTCTGTTGGGCAGTTGCATCTTTAGTATCAGCAGATGTTACAAGAACTATTGGAGGTTTAGCATTTAATCGTCTTAGATTATTTTTTGTATCAATTATGTTAATTACTTACACATTTTATATAAATACTTGGAGTACTATTAGTATTGATTACTTAACTATTATTATTGTTTCTGGAATTGTAGGGATATTTTTAGGTGATACTCTATTGTTTATTGCTTTGCAAAAAATTGGACCAAGAAGAAATAATATTTTATTTTCATTAGCTGCTCCTTTTACTGTATTAATTAATATTTTTTTTCTAAATGAATTTGCTTCAACTATTAGTATTATTGGATGTTTTGTTGTTTTTTTTGGTGTTGTTTTTGCAATTTCCTATGGAGATAAAAAAGGATCTGAGCATAGATGGGAAAAGGTAGAAGGTTCACTTTATATAGGAATTATTTTATCCATTGGAGCCGCTTTATGCCAAGCAATTGGATTAGTTATGATGAAACCTATATTATTAGATGGAGCAGATCCAATAGCTTCAGCAGCAATTAGAACTACTATTTCATGTATTTTTTTATCATTTACATTTTTTTTAAATTATGAAGTTTTTAATACAAAAGTTAATCTTACAGCAAAAATTATTTACCAATCAATTCTTAGTGGCTTTTTAGGAATGGCCTTAGGTATGAGTTTACTTTTAATCGCATTACAAAAAGCTGATGCAGGTATTGTTGCAACTTTATCATCAACTAGTCCAATAATGATATTATTTCTTTTATGGATATTAACAAAAAAAATCCCTTCTTTTGGTGCATGGGTGGGAACAATTATTGCGATTTTTGGAACGGGATTAATTTTTATCTATTAATTTTATACCTAATTCTTCTAATCTTTCTTTATCAATACTTGCAGGGGCGTCCATCATTAAATCCATAGCTTGTTGATTCATTGGAAATGCTATTACTTCTCTAATGTTTGGCTCATCAGCAAGTAACATAACAATTCTATCAATACCTGGTGCACTACCTCCGTGAGGAGGTGCTCCAAACTTAAGAGCATTAAGCATTCCTGAAAATTTTTCTTCTAAATCTTCTTTAGAATATCCAGCTATATCAAAGGCTTTGTACATAATTTCTGGTTTATGATTTCTAATTGCACCAGAAGATAACTCTACACCATTACATACAATATCATATTGGAACGCTTTTATATCAAGAGGATCTTTTTTTTCTAAAGCTTCCATTTCACCTTGAGGCATTGAAAAAGGATTATGGCTAAATTGTAATTTATTAGTTTTTTCATCAATTTCATACATTGGAAAATCAACTATCCAACAAAATTCAAAAGAATTTTTATTAAGTAAATTTAAATCATTACAAATTTTTTCTCTTACTTTACCAGAAAATAATTGAGCCTCCTTTAATTTATCACAAATGAAAAATATTGAGTCATTTTCTTCAAGTTTTAATAATAATAATTGATTTTCATTTAAATTTTTCGCAATTGGGCCTTTAAAAGTATTTTCTGTAAATGAAATATAGCCTAATCCAGCTGCACCCTCTTCTCTTGCCCAATTGTTTAATTTATCAAAGAAACTTCTAGGTTGGTCGCCAGTATTTTTAACAATTATTCCCTTAACAACTGATCCTTTTTCTATTTGATTACTAAATATTTTAAAATTTGAATCTTTAAATACATTTGTATAATCATCTATAACAAGTGGATTTCGTAGATCAGGCTTATCAGAACCATAAATTTCCATCGACTCCTTGTAAGGTATTCTTTTAAATGGATAATGACTTACCTTAATTTCATTATTTTTCTTATTTTCGTCAAATATTTCAAATAAAACTGGCTCAATAGCTTCAAATACATCTTCTTGAGTTACAAAACTCATCTCAAAGTCTAGTTGATAAAATTCACCCGGAGAACGATCTGCTCTACTGTCTTCATCTCTAAAACATGGTGCAATTTGAAAATATTTATCAAAACCAGCAATCATTAATAGTTGTTTAAATTGCTGAGGTGCTTGAGGAAGAGCATAAAATTTCCCCTGATGTATTCTAGATGGAACTAAATAATCTCTTGCTCCTTCTGGGGATGATGAAGTAAGGATGGGAGTCTGAAATTCAACAAAGTTTCTATCAATCATTTTCTTTCTAATGTCTGATATTATTTTACTTCTTAATGTAATATTTTTGTGGAGTTTATTTCTTCTTAAGTCTAAAAATCTATATTTTAATCTTATTTCTTCACCATATTCGATATCAGAATTAACAGGTAAGGGAAGAATTTCAGATTTAGATAAAATTTTGTAATCTTTAATCTTTATTTCAATTTCACCTGTTTGAAGATTTTTGTTAATTGTCTCGTCAGATCTTTTAACAACTTCTCCACTAATTGTTAGAACGCTTTCACTACTTATTTTACTTATTTCTTCAAATAAAGAGTGAGTTCCGTCAATAACACACTGTGTAATTCCATAATTATCTCTCAAATCAATAAATAATAAATTACCATGATCTCTAATTGTATCTGCCCATCCAGATAAGGTGACTTTTTCTCCTA
>CACGTA010000036.1 GCA_902575815.1 uncultured Alphaproteobacteria bacterium
TAACTAAAACCTTTTTAAAAAAACAAATCAGACTTGCTGAGCCCGGCGAGTTTACTAAAAGAGCCCTGATGAATGATAAGCTTAGTGTTTTAGAAGCTGAAACAATTAATGATTTAGTTAATGCAGAAACTGAAAATCAAAGAAAAACAGCCATTGGCAATTTAAGTGGAAATTTAGATAAATTAGTTAATGAAATATCAAATAAACAAAAAAAACTTCTAGCAGATATAGAGGCTATAATTGATTTTGCTGATGAAGACCTTCCTAAAGAAATAAATAAAAGCATAAGAGAACAAAATAAGAACATATATAAACAAATTGAAAAAATTATGGAAAGATCAGCTTTATCTAAACAAATACATAACGGCTTTAAAATAACTATTATTGGAAAGCCAAACACAGGAAAATCATCTTTTATTAATTATATTAATAACAAGGAGGTTTCTATAGTTACTAATATACCTGGAACCACAACAGATTTAGTAAGCTCCACACTAGACATACAAGGAGACAAATACACATTTATTGATACAGCTGGAATAAGAAAATATAAGAACTTAATTGAAAAAATAGGTATTGAAAGATCTTTAGAGAGCGCTGAAAAGTCTGATTTAAATATAGTTTTTCTCAGAAAAAACGAAAAGAAAAACTATAGTAAAATCAAATCAAAAATATTTGTTAAATCAAAATATGATACAAATAAAAAGAAAATTAGTGGAGTACATAATATTTCATCAGTATCTGGTTATGGAATTGAGCCTCTTATTAAAACCATATCTTTAAAATTAAAGAAAAAACCAATTTCTGGACCAGTCTTTTCACGTGAAAGACATATGGAAAGCCTTAAGAAATCTCTTGTACTGCTTAAAGGTTTAGATTTAAAAGAAATAGATATTGCTGCTGAAAATGTTAGAAGATCAATTATGTATATTGATGGAATTAATCAAAAATTTGATATTGAGAAAATTTTAGATATAATATTTAGTGATTTTTGTATAGGTAAGTAATTTCACGTGAAAAGAGACATGGACGATAAATTTGATGTAATTGTAATTGGTGGAGGGCATGCAGGCGTGGAAGCGGCATGCTCATCTGCAAGAACTGGATCAAAAACAGCTTTAATTACTCATAAAGTTGATAAAATAGGAGAAATGTCATGCAATCCTGCAATTGGAGGTCTTGGAAAGGGGCATCTTGTAAAGGAAATAGATGCTTTAGATGGAATTATGGCCAAAGCTACAGACAGATCCTGTATACAATTTAGAATGTTAAACTCGAGCAGAGGTGCTGCTGTAAGAGGTCCAAGGGCACAAACAGACCGTATTTTATATAAAAATGCCATAAATGAGCTTGTATCTGAGCAGAAAAATCTTCAAATTATTGAGGGGTCAGTAGAAGATTTAATTGTTTTAAATAAACAGGTGGGTGGAGTTGTTTTAGGTGATAACAAAAAGATATTATCCAAATCTGTTGTTTTAACTACAGGTACTTTCTTACAAGGATTAATAAGAATAGGTTCTGGGAAGCAAGAAGCCGGAAGAGTTGGTGATAACCCATCAATAAAGCTTGCAAAAAGGCTAAAAGAGCTAAAGTTTTCAATAGGCAGATTGAAAACAGGAACGCCTCCAAGATTACTTAAAAAAACTATAAATTTCAATAACTTAGATGAACAACACCCAGATAAAAAGCCTGTTCCATTTTCTTTTATCAACAGAGATATCCACATTCCTCAAATATCTTGTTTTATTACTCATACTAATAAAAATACCCATGAAATTATCGCTCAAAACCTGAACCTATCACCAATGTATTCAGGAGCAATACAATCAATGGGAGCTAGGTATTGCCCATCTATTGAAGATAAAATTCATAAATTCAAAAATAAATCATCACATCAGATATTTCTTGAGCCAGAAGGTTTAGATAGTGATTTAATATATCCAAACGGAATATCATCTTCACTACCAACTGAAATTCAAGAGCAATTTGTTAAAACAATTAAAGGTTTAGAGAATGCTACAATTACACAACCCGCTTACGCCATTGAATATGATTTTGTTGACCCACAAGAACTAACACACACACTTGAAACAAAAAAAATAAAAAATTTATTTTTTGCAGGGCAGATAAATGGAACAACCGGATACGAAGAAGCAGCTGCACAAGGTATAATGGCTGGGATAAACGCATCACTTAAAACAACATCTAATAAAGAATTTATAATACCAAGGTCCTCCGGATACATAGGTGTTTTGATAGACGATTTGGTCACAAAAGGAACTAAAGAGCCATATAGAATGTTCACTTCAAGGTCTGAATATAGACTCGTGCTTCGGGCTGATAATGCAGATTTAAGACTTACACCTCTTGGAATTGAAATAGGCTGTGTTGATATAGATAGGCAAAGAGAGTTCGAAAAAAAATCCAAAAGAATAAAAGAGGGGTTTAGGTTTGTTAAAAATCATAAGTTTTCACCAGATGCACTTCTAAAAAAAGGAATAAAAATAAACAAAGACGGAAAGAAAAGAAATATCATAGACCTTTTGTCATTTTCTAATATTACAACCACCAAGCTCAAAAAAATACTTCCTGAATTAAGTGATTTAGAAGACGATGTAATAGAACAAATAGAAATTGAAGCTAAGTACTCAGGTTATCTTGATAGGCAAAGAATGGATATTCAAGATTTTGAAAAAGAAGAAAGTTTAACAATTCCAAAATCAACTAATTATAAACTTGTTGGCAGCTTATCTAATGAGATAGTAGAAAAATTATCAAAAATTAAACCACCAACTCTTGGAGCAGCCTCAAGAATATCAGGCGTAACACCAGCAGCCACAATAGCCCTTCTTAGATATATTAAAAAAAATAAAAATAAAAAAGCAGCATAATTTGGATAAAAGCGCTGTAATAAAAAAATACAATCTTAACAGAAAGCAAATTGATTTAATCGATAGCTACATACTAAAGTTAACAAAAAGTAACCAAATACACAATTTAGTAGGGCCTTCCACAATTAATATTGCATGGGATAGACATATTAATGATTCATTACAATTGTCTGAGTTTATTTTGAAAAAAAATGCATCAATAATAGACTTTGGCACTGGCGCAGGTTTACCAGGAGTGATCTTGTATATTTTTGGGTATACAAACATATTATTGATAGACTCTAAAATGAAAAAAATAAACTTTATTAAAGAATTCTCACAAGAACAGAATTTAGAAATTAAAACTATTTGTACAAGAGTAGAGAAAATCAAAAATCAAAAATTTGACTTTATTATCTGCCGAGCCTTTGCTCCACTATTAAAATTATTACATTATTCACGGTTTTTTAATAAAAAAAATACATCACTACTTTTTCTAAAAGGAAGAAGTGTTAAGAAAGAAATACAAGATGCAAAAAAATCCTTTAGCTTTGAATACGATCTTTATCCAAGTCAAAGTGAGGGTGATGGATATGTGTTAAAAATAAACAAATATAAAAAACTGTGAAAAAAATTATCTCTATATCCAACCAAAAAGGTGGCGTTGGAAAAACCACAACCACAATAAACCTAGCGACTTCATTAGCCGCAGTGAAAAAAAATGTTTTAATCGTCGATGCTGACCCACAAGGCAATGCGAGCACAGGATTAGGACTCTCTTATGACGAAAGAAAACCATCAATCTATGAAATGATTCATGAAAAGAAACTTCTTACAGAAGGAATAAAGGAAACATTAATTCCTGGTCTCAAAATAATTGGAGCAAACACAGATTTAGCCGCAGCAGAAGTAGAGCTGACAAATTTTGAAAATAGAGAGTATGTATTTAAATCAATATTTGCTGAAATTGATAATTTTGATTTTATTTTTGTAGACTGCCCACCAGCACTTGGTTTGCTAACCATTAATTCATTAGTAGCATCGGATACTACACTAATTCCTCTTCAATCAGAGTTTTTTGCTCTAGAAGGCCTTTCAGCTTTAATGCAAACAATCAAATTAATTCAACAAAACTATAACAATGATCTTCAAATCGAAGGAATACTATTAACAATGCTGGATAAAAGAAACTCATTGAGTTCTTTAGTTGAGAAAGATGTAAGACATCATTTTGGTGATCAAGTCTACAAAACAACAATTCCAAGAAATGTAAAAATATCTGAGGCTCCCAGTCATGGAAAACCAGCATTAATATATGATACACAAGCCGCAGGTTCTTTGGCTTATATAGAGCTTGCAAAAGAAGTAATTTTAAATCAAAATAAAAACCATGAATAAAGAAAACAAACTAGGAATGGGCCTAGGAGCTCTTTTATCAACTACAAATAATAATCCTGAAAGCAATGGGATTCAAAAAATTAATATATCTCAAATAATTCCCAATCCTTCTCAACCAAGAAAAAACTTTAAAGACGAGGACCTTAAAGAACTTTCATCTTCAATTAAAAATCAAGGATTAATTCAACCTATAATAATAAAGCCTGTGAAAGATGGTCAATATCAGATTATTGCTGGAGAAAGAAGGTGGAGAGCATGCCAACTAAATGGAATGCATGAAGTTGATTGTGTTATTAAAAACCTTGATGACATAAATGTTTTAGAAGCTGCCTTAATAGAAAATATACAAAGAGAGGACTTAAATGTTATTGAAGAGGCAAATGCTTATAAAGGATTAATTGATATTAAAAATATTAATAATGAAAACCTAGCTAAGTTAATTGGCAAAAGCTCAAGTCATGTGTCAAATATTTTGCGTCTTTTAGATCTTGATAAAAAAATACAAGAAATGGTAATAAAAGGTGATTTATCAATGGGTCACGCCAGAGCCTTAATTGGTGTTCCAGATGCTATTGAAAAAGCTAATGAAATTATAGAAAAAAAACTTAGTGTTAGACAGATAGAAAAAATTACATCTGAATTTAAAAAAAATAAAACAAAGAAAGTTTCAAAAGACCCAAATATAATTGATCTTGAAAGAGAGCTTTCAGATAAAATAGGTTTAAAAACATCAATCCAATTTAATGAAAATGGTTCATCTGGCTCACTAACCCTTTATTACTCAGATTTGAATCAACTAGACGATTTAATGAAAAGACTCAAGAAGTAGTAATTTTTTTAATATTCAAAATAAATCGTAACCCAGCAACTAAAGACAAACTACTTTCTTTTCTCAAAATATGTTCGGTGGATGAAAGTAGTTTTAAGAGTAACTTTTTCTTTCTGGAATTATATTTCCTAAATATTTCAATCAAATAGTTTTTTTCCCTAAATAGATAAACAGGAATTTTATTATTATACTCAAACTCATTTTTACAATCTATAATGAGTTGGCAGTA
>CACGTA010000037.1 GCA_902575815.1 uncultured Alphaproteobacteria bacterium
GAAATTGAGATTACCTCAAATGACTTCAATGAAAACAATGTTTCCGTTCAAAAATTAGAAAAAAATACTGAAGTTAAAGAGATTGAAAATACAAATGAAGTTATAAATGAAGATAATATTGTTAAGTCTCCAATGGTAGGAGTTGCTTATCTTTCTGCTGATCCAAATTCGCAACCCTATGTTAAAGTTGGTCAACATGTTAAAGCTGGTGACACTTTATTGTTAATTGAAGCAATGAAAACTTTTAATGAAATTAAAGCTCCTAGATCTGGTATTATCAAAAAAATAGTTACGTTGAATAGCCAGCCCGTTGAATATGGTGATACTCTTATAATTTTTGAATAATGTTCAAAAAAATACTGATTGCTAATAGAGGTGAAATTGCTTTACGTGTTCTTAGAGCTTGCAGAGAATTAGGAATAAACACTGTAGCTATTCACTCTGATGTTGATGAAAATGCAATGCATGTAAGAATGGCAGATGAAAGTATTTGTGTCGGACCAGCCTCTGCACAATCTAGTTATTTAAACATACCTGCAATTATAACTGCTGCAACATTAACTGATGTAGATGCAATTCATCCTGGATATGGTTTTTTAAGTGAAAATCAAAGGTTTGCCGAAATTATTGAAGAACACAATATTAAATTTATTGGGCCAAAATCCGAACATATTAGAATGATGGGTAACAAAATTGATGCAAAAAAAATAATGGATGAAACTGGTGTGCCAACAGTAAAAGGTATAAATGACTTAAGCGATAAAAATAAAATTGAAGATTTTATAAAAAAAGTAAAATACCCAATTATAGTAAAAGCAGCGAGTGGTGGCGGTGGAAAAGGAATGAGAATTGTCACAGAAGAAGATGATTTAAATAAAGCTATCAATGAAGCAAAAATTGAAGCAAAAAAATCATTTAATGATGAAAATGTTTATTTAGAAAAATTTTTAACATCTCCTAAACATATTGAAATTCAAGTTCTTTGTGATTCATTTGGAAATGTTGTTACTCTTGGTGAAAGAGATTGCTCAATTCAAAGGAAGCATCAAAAACTTATTGAAGAAAGTCCAAGTTCAGTTCTAACAAATGAAAATAGAGAAAAAATTTCTGAACTTTGTAGAAAATCTATGAAAGAAATTGGATATGAAGGTGTTGGAACATTGGAATTTTTATATGAAAATAATGAATTTTATTTTATGGAAATGAATACAAGATTACAAGTTGAACACCCAGTCACAGAAATGGTTACTGGAATAGATCTTGTTAAGGAGCAAATTCTCGTTGCTAATGGTGAAAAACTTACAATAAAACAAGAAGATATAAAACTTAAAGGTAGTTCAATTGAATGTCGAATTAATGCCGAACATCCAGAGAGTTTTATACCATCACCTGGTAAGATAACACAATATCATCAACCTGGAGGACTAGGTATTCGAGTAGACTCAGCTGTTTACGATGGATACTCAATTCCATCCCACTATGATAGTATGATTGGTAAGCTAATTACCTACGGTGCAACAAGATCAGAAGCTCTAAAAAAAATGAATAGAGCGCTAGAAGAATATGTTATTATGGGAATAAATACTAATATTCAACTACATCAAAAAATTATTCAAACTGATGAGTTTAAAAGAGGAAGTTACAACATTAATTTTATGTCAAATTTAATTGAGTAAAATAATTGATTTAAATAGCTTAATAGAATTTTATAAAAAAGCTTACTTTCCAATGGCTGATAGTAAGTATTCTGAAGAAATAAAATTTTATAAACCCAAATTAAGATTTATCATTCCAATTTCAAATTTTCATTTTCCAAAGAAACTTTTTAGTGAGTTTAAAAAAACAAAATATAGTTTTAAAATTGATCAAAATTTTGCAAAAGTTATAGAGTTTTGCAAAGAAATTAAAAGAAAAGATCAAGATACTTGGATTAATCAAATTATTTTGGATACATATATTGAATTACACAAAATAGGTAAATGTCACAGTGTAGAATGTTATGAAGATGATAATCTAATTGGTGGTTTATACGGTTTACATATAGGTTCATGTTTTTTTGGTGAAAGCATGTTTAGTTTAAAGACCAATACAAGTAAGTTTTGTCTACTTTATTTATTGGCAATATTGAAAAAAAATAATTTTTCTATTTTAGATTCACAGTTTTTCAATCCTCATTTAGTTCAGTTTGGAGCGTATGAGATAGAAACTGAAATTTATGAAAATAAACTAAAAGAAAGTTTAGAAATTGAAAGTTTTTTTAAAAAAATTAATAATTTTCAAGAAGTCTTATCGTTACTACAATCAACTAACCAAAGATCATAAATAGGATTTTCTAACGGAGTAACATCGGGGGAAGAAGAAATCATCCAGCCTTTATAAATATTAGTATTTTCATTATTGATAGTATCGTATACATCTATCAAAACATAGTCTTCAGGAATTTCAGTTGGAGGAGTGCTACCGCAATACAAAACTTCAATATTTAAAGTTTCCCATGATATTTTCGAACTTACCAAAATATCCTTAGTAGAAACTTTATTAGTAGTCTTGTTTAATAACTTAAAAGAAGCATATTTTTTTTCAATAGTCTCAGCAGAAACAGTTAACGGTAAGAGAAAAAAAAATGTTACTCTAATTAGGAGTCCAAGATTTATATTCTTCTTCTTTTTTTTCTGGGTCATAATTTTTTGAAAGAGGATGAGATGATGGGAAATATGCATCACTAGTACCAGTCATATTTGGTTTATGATTTTTTTGCCATTTATATTTATGCGAATAGTCAAGTGGAGGATTATCAATCGATTTGTGAAGCCAGGCATGCCAATGCGGTGGAATATTTGAGGCTTCTATTTCGCCATTAAAAATTACCCATCTTTTTGCTTTCAAATTTTTAAAATCTTTAGAGCTGCAGTAATATTTATTTCCTAATTCATCACTACCAACTAAGTTGCCCTTAAACCAAGTATAAATTTTTGTTCCTAATGACATTAATATTTCTATAAAGATTAATGGACTACTTTCCAATTAATTTTTTTATTAGCATAAAAATTCTTAACCTGAATATCTTTGTAACTAGATAATTCTGTCATAATCCATTCCTCTTTTTCTAATTTAATTTTTTTATCATTAATTGGAAAACTATAATGTTTTGCACCATTTATTGAACAAAATATCTCTAACTTATCAATTGCATTTTCTTGATCGAAAATTTCTGCATATAATTCTAGTGAGCAAGGAGAGGAGAATATTCCTGGCTTAGATGACATATCTGGTTTTTTTTCTTGAATTGGATGTGGAGCTGAATCAGTACCTAAAAAAAATTTAGAATTATTGTGACATGCTGCTTTTCTTAATTCTATTAAATCTGTTTCGTTTTTAACAACTGGCATACAAAAATGATGGGGATTAATAAAGTCATCATGAAATACATCTTTTTTTGTTAAAAGCATATGGTGTGGTGTGATTGTTCCTGCAATATTTTCATTTTCTTTCACATATTTAACTCCATATGAAGTTGATACATGCTCAAGAGTAATTTTTAAAAGGGGAAATTTTTTTCTAATAATGCTTAATTCATCATCTATAAAATATTTTTCTCTATCAAAAATATCTATATCTTCAGCTACTTTTTCACCGTGTATTAGTAATGGACTTTTTTCCTCTTCTAAAATTTCTAAAAATTTAAAGATTTTCGAAATATCACTAACTCCATGACTTGAGTTTGTAGTTGCATTTGAGGGATAAAGTTTAGACCCAAAGAAAACTTTATTTTGCATACCTTTTCTAAAATCTTCTAAATCTAAATTTTCATTTAAATAACAAGGTATAAGTGGTTCAAAATTATTACTAGATGCTTTATTTAAAAGCTCTTTATAAGCAGAAGCTTTATTAGTATCTGTTATGGGAATTTCTGTATTTGGCATTGCCACACATCTATTATTTATTCTTGAGGAGAAATTAGTAACCATTTCTAACATGTCACCTTCTCTAAAATGTACATGCCAATCATCAGGCTGAATTATTTCAATATTTTTATTCACAATAATTATTTTTTTGTAATGTAGAATAAATCTTTTCTACGCTTATAGAATCCATATAAGACTTTGTTTTATCAATATTTAAACTTTTAAAATAGTCATAGCTTTCATTTGTTCTTATAACTTGTGAATCTTGCATAAATGGACCATAAATCATATCATTTGTTGGGCCAAATAATACTATAGACTTTAATTTTGTGGCTGAAGCCATATGTGATAATCCTGAATCATTTCCAATAAATAATTTTGATTTCTTCATATAAGCAGCAGTTTGAGTCAATGATGCACCAAATAAATTAATTATCTTATTACTATCAATATTTTTTGTTATTTCATTTAAATAATTTTCTTCTTCTGACTTTGAACCAACTAAAATAAATTTAATATTTTTATTTTGAGATAAAATTTTGATTAATAGTGAATTATAATTTTTAATACTCCAAATTTTTGGTTTCCAATTTCCACCTGGAAATATAACAAAATATTTAAATTCATCAGACAAATGTTTTGTAACTATTTCTTCTTCTTCTGTATTTGTCTCAATGAACAAATCTGAGCAATCAAATTTAAAGTAATTAGATAATTGCTGTACATGGTTTAGATTAGATTTTTTTTTAAAAATAAATTTTTGCTTATGTTTTAAAAAATATGATAACAATGAACTTCTAAAATCAATAATTATATCCCACTTCTTTCCATAACAATTAGAAATTATATCTAACCAATGCATATTGTATCTTTTTTTTGAAACAGTGATTATGTTTTCTACAGATTTAAAGTTTTTGAAAATTGATTTAGCAGATGGACCAATTACAAATGTAAATTTAGTTTCAGGATATTTATTACTAAAATAATTTATTACTCCAGTTGATAGAATTGTATCTCCAATAAGATTTGATGAAATAACAAGAATTTTCACAGAAATATTACACTTTTAATATATTCAATATATATTTAGATAATTATGAAAGATAAATACTTTTTTCATCATCTGAATTCAAGATTTTTTGAGATTTCTGGAAAAGATAGTAAATCATTTATTCAAAATCTAATTACTAATGACATTGAAAAATGTAACGATGGATCAATTATTTA
>CACGTA010000038.1 GCA_902575815.1 uncultured Alphaproteobacteria bacterium
TTTTTATACAATTTTTCATGATAATTTAATATTTTAAGCTCATCATTAAGCTTGACTTGATAGTTTGCTTTTGTAATAGAATTATTAATCAAAATATTTTTTTTTCTAATATTTTTTTCAATAAATCCTTGCGTCAAAGACGTAAAACTTTGCTTAAGATATTTATCAAGTCTTTGGTTAAAATTGTTTAGAATTTTAATATTCTTAATCAAATCAAAACTTATTTAATAAAGTTCCCAGGTATGCAGACATTATACATATAAATATGGAAATAAAAATATAAGTAAATGAAGTAACATATTTTTTTGAATTTAGTAGATCTACTACTTCATAGGAAAATGCTGAAAAAGTTGTGAAAGACCCTAAAAGACCAATAATTATAAAAAATCTAACAAAATTCTCAGATAAATTATTTCCAAAATTAGATGTTATAAAATATCCAATTAAAAAAGAGCCTACTATATTCACAGAAACAGTTCCATAAATACTGGATACAAATAATGACTTGCTAATATTCGATAAAAAATATCTTAGTAATGCTCCTAATGCACCACCTGCGGCGACTAACATTAAGTTAAACAATATATCTAAGCTTGAGCTTGTTCTTCTACTTCTTCAGTAGATTTTTTTTCAATAATAGGACCACTATCCAATCCTTTTGCATTTTCATCACGATCTACTAATTCAATTACAGCTGTTGGAGAATTATCACCAAATCTATTACCAAGCTTAATTATACGGGTATATCCTCCAGATCTATTCTTATATCTATTTGATAATACATCAAAAACTTTCTTTGACATTTTATTGTCTTGTAAAGTAGAAATAGTTTTTCTTCTAGATAGTAAATCTCCTTTTTTTCCTAAAGTAATTATTTTCTCTACAAATCTTCTCAACTCTTTTGCTTTTGCAAGTGTGGTAGTTATTTGCTCATGCTTTATTAGTGCATTCGACATATTCATAAACATAGCTTTTCTATGAGATGATGTTTTGTTAAGTTTTTTATTTTTAATATTATGTTTCATTAATTTTTATTTGTTAAAAGGATCTTCGTATTTTTTTGCTAACTCGTCAATATTTTCAGGTGGCCAATCAGGAACGGACATACCTAAATTAAGCTCCATTTGTTGAAGAACTTCTTTAATTTCATTTAGAGATTTTCTTCCAAAATTAGGTGTTCTTAACATTTCTGACTCAGATTTTTGAACAAGATCACCAATATAAATAATGTTATCATTTTTCAAACAATTTGCAGATCTTACTGATAACTCTAGCTCCTCTACTTTTTTGAGTAAATTTGAATTAAATGATAAGCTTTCAACTTGAGATTGATCAGGTTGTATTTCAGGTTCATCAAAGTTTATAAACGGTTGTAATTGATCCTGTAGTATTCTTGCGGCTAAAGCTATAGCATCGTCTGGCGTAATTGCACCATTTGTTTCAACTTCAAAAACTAATTTATCAAAATCTGTAACTTGTCCAACTCTACTATTTTCAATTTTATATGATGCTTTTACAATAGGGCTAAACATAGCATCTAGCTTAATTTCACCTATTATTTTATTTTCATCTTCAGCAACATCAGCAGTTACATAGCCCTTTCCAGTTTCAACATTGGCTTCAATTTCAACTTCAGCATTAGAGTCAAGTGTCATTATCAGTTGATCCGGGTTCATTATTTCTGTTTCTGAGTCAGTTTCAAAGTTACCTGCTCTTAATTCTCCAGATCCAGATAATTTTAGATACATTTTCTTTAAACCAGGTGAATGTACTTTAACTGCTACTGATTTCAAATTGAGCAGTATATCTGTTAAATCTTCTTTAACACCGGGAATTGTAGAAAATTCATGAACAACTCCTTTAATTTTTACTGAAGTAATTGCCGCTCCTTGTAAAGAAGATAGTAAAATTCTTCTAATTGAATTTCCTAATGTTAATCCAAAACCTCTTTCTAATGGTTCAGCTGTTAATTTTCCAATTCTGCCGTTACTTTCATCTACGTTAACTTCCATTTTGGTTGGTTTAATTAATTCACTCCAATTTTTTTGTAACACTTAAATGCTCCTTTTTTAAACTCTTCTTCTTTTTCTAGGTCTACAACCATTATGAGGTATTGGTGTTACATCTTTTATTGAAGTAATCACATAGCCAATTGATTGTAATGATCTAAGAGCTGACTCTCTTCCAGAACCAGGTCCAGAAACTTCAATTTTTAGGTTTTTTAAACCATATTCTTTTGCCTTATTACCTACATCTTCTGCTGCTATTTGCGCCGCATATGGTGTAGATTTTCTTGATCCTTTAAAACCTTTATGTCCTGAAGATGACCATGCTAATGCATTTCCTTTTTCATCTGTGATAGTAATAATAGTATTATTAAATGACGAAACGATATGAGCAACACCAGAAGATAATTTTTTTTTAACCTTAGATTTTTTTTTCTCAGCCATATTAACCTTTAGTAACTTTTTTCTTTCCAGCTATTGCAACTGCTTTGCCTTTTCTTGTTCTTGCATTTGTGTGTGTTCTTTGCCCTCTTACTGGTAGTTTTTTACGATGCCTTAGGCCTCTATAACAACCAAGGTCATTTAATCTTTTAATATCTAAAGAGATTTTTCTTCTTAAATCTCCTTCAACAGAATAATCTTTATCTATCAAATCTCTAATTTTATTAACTTCATCCTCATTAAGTTCACTAACCCGCTTGGAAGTGTCTATTGAAGCATTATTACAAATATCTAAAGCAATTTTCCTTCCAATTCCAAATATATAGGTAAGAGCAATATTAACTTTTTTATTTGTGGGAATGTTGACGCCTGATATTCTAGCCATATGGAAATCCAAAAAAAATGAATGAGGGTGAATACATGATAATTATGTGTTTAGTCAAGAAAAGATATGGAAAATTTTGGCAGATTTTCATGATTTTTTTATGATTTCTTTAATTTTTTCAGTAATTTCTTCAATCTGCAAAGATCCATCTATATCAAAAAAAATAGTTGATTGTTTATCTTTATAAAAATTTGATACTTTTTGGGTGGAATTAATGTATTCGTTATATCTAGTTTGTAAAACATCAATATTGTCATCATCTCTACTCTCTTCAGAAGATCTCTTTAAAATTCTATTTTTTAAAGTTTCAAAATTTATATTAATATTAAAATAAAAATTTATCGAATTTGAAGTTTGTAAAAGAAAATCATCAAGAAATTCCGATTGCTTTAAAGTCCTTGGATAACCATCTAAAATAAATCCTCTATCTTTTTCATTTTTTAACCTTGAAGCTACTATTGAATTTAATATCTCATCAGAAACTAAGTTACCTGAAGACATTATTGATTTTAGTTCATTAGCTAATTCATCTTCATCTAAAAGTTTTTTCCTTAATATGTCTCCTGTTGAAAGATGAGATACATTTAAATATTTGGAAATTTTTTTAGCTTGCGTGCCCTTTCCTGCCCCAGGAGGGCCAAAGAAAATTATTTTTTTCAATTTATCTTCTGCCTTTTAACTTTGTTTTTTTTAATAAACCTTCATATTGATGTTGGAAAAGATGTGACTGTACCTGAGTAATAAAATCAATCATTACTACAACAACAATCAACAAAGCTGTGCCTCCAAGATAAAAGGGTATTGAAGTTCTAGATAAAAGAAATTCAGGAAGCAAGGCTACAAATGTTAAGTATATTGTTCCAATAGTAGTTAGTCTTATCAAAACAAACTCAATATATTTTGCAGTATTTTCACCAGGCCTAATACCAGGAATAAATCCTCCATATTTTCTCAGATTTTCTGCTTGTTCATCAGGATTAAAAACAATGGATGTATAGAAAAATCCAAAGAAAATTATCATAGCTGCATAAAATAAAAGATAAAGTGGTTGACCTCTTCCTAAATAACTAGAAATTAAAATAAAGATGTCACTTGATGATCCGGCACCAAATCCAGACATGGTATTTGGAAGTAAAAGTATTGAAGAAGCAAAAATTACAGGAATCACTCCTGCTGTATTTATTTTTAATGGTAAATGTGAGCTTTGCCCTCCGTATACTTTGTTGCCAACTTGTCTTTTTGGATATTGTACAGGTAGACGTCTTTGAGCTTTTTCAACAAAAACAATAAAAATAATTAATAGAAATATTAGAATTAATATACCTAATATAAATGCAATACTTAATTCACCAGTTCTACCTAATTGTAAAGTACTTACAAATGCACTAGGCAAATTAGCAATAATACCGGCAGTTATAATTAAAGAGATCCCATTACCAACACCTCTTGAAGAAATTTGTTCACCTAACCACATTAGAAAAATTGTTCCGCCTACAAGAGTTATAACTGTAGTTAATCTAAAAAATAATCCAGGATCAAAAACTATATTTCCATATGTTGTCTGCATGGATTCTAATCCTATCGATACTCCATATCCTTGAACCGCAGCAATTAACACTGTAACATATCTTGTAAATTGAAGTAGCTGTCTTCTTCCTTTTGATCCCTGCTCTTTAAGAGATTTTAGATAAGGAATTGCAGATTGCATTAATGTCATAATAATTGATGATGAAATATATGGCATAACACCAAGTGCAAAAATTCCCATTCTACCTAAGGCGCCTCCTGAAAATGTATCAAAAATACCCAATATACCCGAAGATTGTTGTTCAAAAAATTGTTGTAAAGCTAAGGGATTAATTCCAGGTATTGGTAAAAAAGTTCCTAAACGAAAAACTATTAATGCTCCTAAAGTAAATAAGAGTCTTTGCCTCAATTCTGTAGCTTTACCTAGAGCTCCAAAATTAAGATTGTTAGCGAGTCTGTCTGCAGCTGTTGCCATTTATTTCTTTGTTAGTTTAATTTTACCACCTAATTTCTCTAAAACTTTAATTGCTTCTTTTGAAGCATAAGATATTTCTAAATTAGTTGTTTTACTAGGTTCACCAATATTTAGGAGTTTTAAATTTCCTTTAGATCTTTTAAAAAT
>CACGTA010000039.1 GCA_902575815.1 uncultured Alphaproteobacteria bacterium
ATTTTCTTGGAAAAAAATAAAGTTATTTCTTCCGCCTTTTAAATTATTTAAACTATCCTCACCAATTCCTTTATAACCACTCACAATTAGTAAATTTTTACTCTCAAAAAGGCTGACCTCATCAACAAAATCAACAATCGTATCAATATTTTTAATTTCTATATTTTCTTTTTCTTGAAACCCCTCAACAATCTTAGACTTAATTTTTTCCATGAGTGTCTTTTCATTACCACTTATAAAATAAAATTTTTTATCTGGTTTAAATTTACTATCTAAAAGTACTTTTAAAGGGCTAATCTTCATTAGCAATTATTTATATTTATATCCGAGAGCATAGATGTAAATCTATTTAAGTTTTCAATTATTGCTAATTCATATTTTTTTTCTAAAGATGCATCAGTGCCATAATTATATCCTGAGGATTTAGGAAAAATTGAAAAATAAGATAACAATTCTTTTTCAAAAGTTACACAATTCTTCTCATTAGAGACTAGAGTATAATTTAATTTTAGCTCGTATCTAATCATAGATGCGGCTTGATTAGATTCAACCGACCTTTTTGTTTTTTTCTGTTCAATATTTATAGATAGCTTGAAAATATCTTCTTTATTATCACCAAAAAACATAGGTAAATATGAATTTATAAAATTTATATCATAACCCGAGATAGTGAAATTTGTTTTTTCATAAAGAGGGTTTATAAGATTTTTGTCCTCTTTATAAACAAACTCTACGTCGCTACAAGCTGTGATATTTATAATAAATATAATGAAGAGCAGTTTTTTCATTTGACAACCAAATTTATAATTTTCCCAGGCACATAAATTTCTCTTATAATATCTTTGCCTGATAAATGCCTTTTAATTTTATCCATTTCTCTTACTTTTTCAAAAATCTTTTCTTTTGACAGCCTGTCATCTATTTCGATTATTGCTTTCGTTTTGCCGTTTATTTGTATAGCAATTTTTATTATTGTTTTTTTCTTCACATCTTCTTTTGGCCAAACTTCGTTAATGCACAAAGTTTCATTACCAAGCCTTGACCAGATTTCTTCACTTATATGTGGAACAAAAGGTTGTAATACAATTGATAATTTTTCAAGAGACCACTTAAAGCCTTTTTGGTTTAACTTATTTTTTAACAATCCATCATTAAGAATATTTACAAATTCATAAATTTTTGCGACAGATTTATTAAACTGAAATGTTTCAATATTTTCTGATATTTCGTTAATAATAACTCTTAATTCATTTTGGACTCCAATATCTTGAGTGTTATTTGATTTATAGTTTTTATATTTTTCCACTAATTCATATAGTTTGTTAATAAACTTAAAAGATGCAGCTATACCTGTTTCTGTCCACTGTAAATCTCGGTCTGGCGGACTATCAGATAACATAAACCACCTAGCAGTATCTGCGCCGTATGAAGTAATTATGTCGTTTGGATCAACAACATTTTTTTTTGATTTGCTCATTTTTTCAATTTTACCAGTCTGAACCTCTTGATTATTTCTATCTCTTAAATTTTCACCAATCCTTTCAATATCTTTTGGCTCTAACCATTCCCCCTTACTATTTTTGTAAGTAATATGTGTAACCATACCTTGCGTAAATAATCCTTTAAAGGGTTCGTCTAAATTAAAATAGTTAAGATCCCTCAAAACTTTGGTAAAAAACCTTGAGTATAGAAGGTGTAATATAGCATGTTCAATACCCCCTATATATTGATCAACGGGCAACCAATAGTCTATATCTTTTTTATCGAATGGTTTGTCTAACCTCGCATTACAATATCGGAAATAATACCAAGAAGATTCAAAAAAAGTATCAAATGTATCTGTTTCTCTTAAAGCATTCATACCAGTTTTAGGGCATTTTGTTTCTTTCCAACCTTTGATATTACTTAAAGCACTAGATGATTCAGTAAAATTTTTTATATCTGGTAACTTGACCGGGAGCTCAGCTTCTTCAACAGACAATACCTCTCCGTCTTCTCTGTAAATAATAGGAATTGGACATCCCCAAAATCTTTGCCTTGATATTCCCCAATCTCTCAATTTAAAATTTACTTTACTTCTTCCTATTTTTTTATTTTCTATTTGTTCAATAATTATATTTTTTGCTTCGTTTATGTTTAATCCATTTATCGGGGGTGAGTTAATGATTACACCATCATCAGTATAGGCTTCTGTATCAATTTTAAATTTTTCTTCGTCTATATTTTTAGGTTTAACAACGGGTATCACATCAAGCTTATACTCTCTAGCAAAATCTAAATCTCTTTGATCATGTGCGGGACAACCAAAAATAGCTCCTAAACCATATTCTTTAAGAACAAAATTAGCCACAAAAATTGGTAATTTTTTGTCTTTGATGAATGGGTGTTTAGCAAATAAACCAGTATTAAAACCTTTTTTAATTTTATCAGGATTTAAGTTTTCACATTCCTTAATAAACCTTTTTAAATTATCATTATTTTTTGAAATTTTGATTACTAATTCGTGCTCACTCGAAAGAGCAATGAAAGTTGCTCCATAAATTGTATCTGGTCTTGTAGTAAATATTTTTATTTTTGAATTATTTTCTGAAACCTCAAAATCTATCTCTGCACCTATTGATTTACCAATCCAATTAGATTGCATCACTTTTACTTTATTTGGCCAACTTTCTAAATTTTCTAAATCTTTTAAAAGCTCATCTGAGTACTTACTAATTTTTAGAAACCACTGAGATAATTTTTTCTTTTCAACAACAGCGCCTGATCTCCACCCTCTTCCATCAATTACTTGTTCATTTGCCAAAACAGTTTTATCTACTGGATCCCAGTTGACCTCAGCTTCTTTTTTATATGCAAGTCCAGCTTTAAACATATCAATAAAGAATTTTTGTTCATGTTTGTAATATTCAGGATGGCAAGTTGCGATTTCTCTTTCCCAATCTAAAGACAAGCCCATTTTTAACAGCTGTTCTTTCATTGTTTTAATATTTTGATAAGTCCAACTTTCAGGGTGTTTGTTTTCAGTTAAAGCGGCATTTTCCGCCGGAAGACCAAAAGCATCCCAACCCATAGGATGCAAAACATTATATCCCTTCATCCTTTTATACCTAGCTACCACGTCCCCCAGTGTATAGTTTCGAACATGTCCCATATGAATTTTACCAGATGGATAAGGAAACATTTCTAAAACATAGAACTTCTTTTTATTTTCATCCCTAGATGTTTGAAAAATTTTATCACGTAACCACACATCCTGCCATTTTCTTTCAACTACTTTATGATTGTATCGTGAGGACACTTCTTAACTTGATTGAAGTTTTAATTTTTTTGCTTTGTTTAAAATAGCGTTTTCTATTTTTATATTATCTTCTTTTTCAGTTTTGGAATTCACCCACATAATGTCATTAAATTCCTGACAAAAAGAGGTTACTCTAAGATTTTCAGTATTGAGCTTTTTACCTGTTATAAAAATATTCAGTTTACATCTTTCTCTCTGATTATTTTCGGTTGAATACCAATCAGTGATAATTGTCCCACCAGCTTGATCAGCTGAATTTAAAGGCATGAAATCAATTGTTTCAAGCGCAGCCCTCCATAAAAAAGGATTTACTGACATAGTAACTGTTGATACTGATGCATTATCTTCATCATCATCACCTAATATTCCACTTAATGACAGACCGCCCTTACCAAGTAGACCACCCCCAGTTTGAAGCCTGGTTTCAGCATCTCTCATAGCAAGATCCATATCTATTGCAGAATTAAACTTCGTACCCGATCTATCTATAATAGATTGTCTAGTTTGGGATTTCGACCAAAGCTCATCCATCTCTTCTTCACTTTTATTACTGTTGCAAGACAGTAGAAATAATAGGCTAAATATCAATGTTAATCGGATCAAAATCATTAATTATAATTATTGTATTGAAGCCTAAATGTAAAACATAAAAAAAACGGCACTCGTTAAAGTGCCGTTTTAAAAGATATTAAATCTTTAATTAAAATGCCATATTAGCACCGATGTACCATGCAGATCCATCAGTTGAAGAAACACCTTCATCAGATGCTTCTACAGAAGTGTAACCAAGAATTGCAGTCACACCAGCAGCTACAGCATAAGAAACACTAGCAGATGTTACATCTTTTGAATCATCAGCTCCAGTGATTGAACCGATAGTGTTATCTTTTGAATCACCTGAAGCGATACCAACATTAAATGTTAGATCACCAGATACATATTTAACACCAGCTTTTACAACATCAGCTTCCGTTTCGTTAGCAGATGAAGTTCCAGTTCCAACTTTGTTACCATCAGCAAAACCAACAGCAACTGTTAAGTCACCAGTTACAGCACTTAAACCTACGTGGAAACCACCTGTGTCATTTGCTGGAGTTGTTCCAAGTTTTGAACCTGATACTTCAGACCATCCACCACCAAGTGTTACAGCACTATCGCCAAGATCAGTTACATAAGTAGCACCAATCGCAACATGACCATCAATACTGTAAGTATTAGTGTTAGCTGCGTTACCATCTGTAGAAGCTGAGAAAGACATTTTTAGTCCATCAGCTAAGAAATCAGACGCAGTATGGAACTCAACACCATGTACAGATGAACCAGTCATAAAGTCTAGACCAGTTTCAGC
>CACGTA010000040.1 GCA_902575815.1 uncultured Alphaproteobacteria bacterium
CTATTTATAAAAAAAATATTTTCTTTGATTCAATTGCTCTTAGTTGCGGTACAAGTAAAGACAGTTACAATAGGTTAAATTCAATTTTAAAAAAATATCCAAAATTTAAATTTATATGTATTGATGTTGCAAATGGTTATTCAGAAAATTTTAGTAATTTTGTTTCAGAAGTAAGAAAAAAATATCCAAAAAAAACTATTATTGCTGGTAATGTTGTTACTGCAGATATGACTCAGGAATTAGTATTAAGTGGGGCGGATATCGTTAAAGTTGGTATCGGTCCTGGAAGTGTATGTACCACTAGAATACAAACAGGAGTAGGGTATCCGCAACTTAGCGCTGTAATGGAATGTGCTGACGCAGCACATGGATTAGGAGCGCATATTATAGCTGATGGAGGATGTACTTGTCCTGGTGATGTTGCAAAAGGATTTGGTGCTGGTGCAGACTTTGTTATGCTTGGCGGAATGTTAGCAGGTCATAAGGAAGGTGGTGGTGATATAATTCAGGAAAATGGAACTAAATTTATAGAGTTTTATGGATCAAGTTCTGAAGAAGCAAATGAGAAACATTATGGTGGTCTTGCAAACTATAGATCATCTGAAGGTAAAAAAGTTAAAATACAAATGAAGAATTCGCTAGATAGTACAATTAGAGATATTCTTGGAGGTGTAAGAAGTAGTTGTACATACGTTGGCGCTTCATCATTGAAGCAGCTTAGTAAATGTACTACATTTGTAAGAGTAAAAAATCAGTATAATGACACTTTTGGGAAAGTGTAGTTTAGTAACCTATTGCCATACCATCCTTTCGTGGATCTGACCCGCCAATAAGCACTCCATTTTTTCTATCTATTTTTATACATTGACCACCGCCAATAGCATTTTTATTTATTTTAATTTTATGACCAATATTCTTTAATTTTTTTACAATTTTATCATCTAATGAATTCTCAACATTTAAGAGACCGTTTAGAGCAAATGTTCTAGGTAAATCCAACCCTTCTTGTACTGTCATGTTATAGTCGATTATATTTTGAATCAAATGAGACTGACCAATTGGTTGATATTGTCCTCCCATAACACCATAAGAATACAGCGTCTCATCATTCTTATTAGTCATTAGACCAGGGATTATTGTATGAAGTGGTCTTTTATGACTATCAATTGAGTTGGGGTGACCTTCTTCTAATCTGAAATTTACACCTCTATTTTGAAAAAGAATTCCTGATTTAATACTTGTAATTCCACTTCCAAAACCATGACATATCGAATTAATAAATGACACTGAATTCAAATCTCTATCTACAACACTTAAATATATTGTTTCAGGGTGAGAAGTTACATAGCCTTTTTTTGAAGAATAAATTTTATTTTTATTTATTTTAGAACATAAAGAGCTTATATATTCATTACTTAAATAATCTTTTATTTTTATATTATTAAAATTAGGATCACCAAATATTGTTTCCTTAACCTCAAAACATATTTTTGAAATTTCAGCTTGAAGATGATATCTTTCAAAACTTGAAGGATGGTATTTTTTGATATTTAATTTCTCAATCATTGCCATCATCATCAAAACAACTAATCCAGGACTATTTAAGGGGCATTGATGTATTTTTAAATTTCTATATGAATTTGATATTGTTTTTGAAAATAGCGTTTCTTGATTATAGAAATCTTCTTCTGTATGCAATCCACCTAGTTTATTTAGTGTCTTAACCATGTCATTAGTTATTTCACTTTGATAAAATCCTTTAATCTTATTTTTTGATATGACTTTTAAAGTATTTGCTAAAGGAATATTCTTAAAAACTTCACCATAACTATAACTTAGATTTTGATTTAAAAATAATCTTTTAGAATTAGGATTTTTTTTAAGTTTTTTTTCATTCTCTTTCCATGCAATAGCTTCTACTTCATGAACAGGAAATCCTCTTCTAGCAAAATTTTCTGCTCCAGATAAAACTTCTTTAAAATCAATCCTTCCAAATTTTTCATGCATAGAACACCATGCATGAACTGCTCCAGGAATAGTAACTGAATGTGGACTTGTTAAACCAATATTTTTTATTTTATTATCTTTATAAAACTGTAAATTTGCTTTTTTTGGAGCGATTCCAGACCCATTTACAGCAATTGGTTTTTTACCATTCATCGAAATAATTGCAAAGCAATCTCCACCAATTCCTGTTGCACTAGGACATACTACAGCTTGAACTGCTGAAGCCGCGATAGCAGCATCAACAGCATTTCCACCTTTTTGAAGTACATTAATTGCTACCATTGAGCTTAATGGATTTGATGTTGCAACCATGCCATTTTGAGCTAAAATATTAGATCTTCCAGGGTAAGATAATTTTCTCATATTAATTCACACAATATATGTTTGACAAAACAAATCCCAGAATTTAAAGCGCTTTTTATGAAAGTAAAATGTTCATTAAAAACTGCTAAAACTAGGGATAAGGATTGTAAAATTGTTCGTAGAAAAGGCAGGATTTATGTAATTAATAAAAAAAATCCCAGAATGAAAGCAAGACAGGGTTAATTAACTCTCCGCTATATATTTTTCAGCCTCTAAAGCAGCCATACAACCCATACCAGCAGCAGTAACAGCCTGTCTGTAAATTTTATCTTTTACATCTCCTGCAGCAAAAACTCCCTTAATACTTGTCTCAGTACTATCAGGTTTAGTAATTATATAATTCTCTTCATCCATTTTTAACTTATCAATAAAAAGTGAAGTAGCAGGATCATGTCCTATAGCTATAAAAGCACCATTTACATCTATAGTTGTCTTGGTGCTATCTAATGTGTTCTCTAAAATAATTTTTTTTAATGTATTTGGATTTTCTTCTCCAACGAACTCAGAAACCTTACTATTCCAAATTACTTCAATTTTTTTATTGTTAAACAGTCTTTCTTGTAAAATTTTTTCAGCTCGTAAACTATCTCTTCTATGGATTAACAAAACCTTTGAAGCAAATTTTGTCAAAAACATTGCTTCTTCTACTGCACTATTACCTCCACCAATCACTGCTACTTGCTGATCTTTGAAGAAAAACCCATCACAAGTTGCACAAGCAGAAATACCAAATCCTTTAAATTTTTTTTCACTTTCCAAATTCAGCCATCTAGCCTGAGCGCCTGTTGCAATAATTATCGATTTGGACACAAATTCTTTGCCTGACTCAGTTTTGGAAGTAAATGGATTTTTTTCAAAATCAACTGAAGTTACAATATCATTATGAAAGATAGTTCCTACTTTTACTGCTTGTTCTTTCATTTGTTCCATTAGCCAAGGACCCTGAATTACATTTTCAAATCCTGGATAGTTTTCTACATCCGTAGTGATGGTTAGCTGACCCCCTGGTTCTAAACCTGAAACTAAATGCGGTTTTAAATTTGCTCTTGCTGCATAGATTGCAGCAGTATAGCCTGCTGGTCCGGAGCCAATAATTAAGACATCATTTTCTATTTTTTCAGTCATACAATTAAATTAATAATTTAAGCACTTTTTTCAACTGGCCAATCTGTATTAAAAGTCACATAATTTATTTGAATACATCTTCTTTCTTTTTGAATTTCTTTTAATTCAAGTCCATGCCAAGTATCATCCCCTGAAGAAAAAAAATAACCACTATTATGAACATATTTAATTGTTTTAACTAATTTAAAATTTTTATCATATAGGTCGGTACCCAAATTTGACGCTTCATTATATGGGTTTGCCCAAACCATCATAGTCATTAATTTTTCTGAAATATCTTTGTGTGGTTTTAACCAAAATCCTTTTTTATCTCCAATTACTTCTAATCTTACGTACGAATTTGATAAATCTTTATGAATTATTTTCGATATTTTATTTACCATTTCTTTGCTTTGTAAAGACTGAATTAATTTTGTTAGAAATGGAAAATTTTGATAATTATTTTTTGTTATAAAAAGTCTTAATTTACCATCAACTCCCTGCCCTGTATGATCGGCAGCTCTTGTCCCATCGTACATTCTGTCTCCTGACGGAATATTACTATAGGAAATTTCATCTAATGCGCCTTCTTCTAAACAATTACTAAATACCCAGTGATTAAAGGGAAAATCTGCATGAGTTAAGTTCTCAAGATTCATTTTTCCTTTCTATAATTCTTTTTTTTATAATTCCAGCAATTCTTTTGCTTTCCTCTAGTTTCTTATATGTCCAATTTTCTAATTTATCTAAATTATTAAAATCTCTTGTTATATTCATTTTTTTAAATTCTTCATGGAATCTTATAAATCTTTTACTTTTTCTCTTCATTGGTAATTGATAAACATAAATTGGCTTACCAGATATACTTGCTTCAGAAATCATAGAGGTTGAGTCAGAAGTAATAATA
>CACGTA010000041.1 GCA_902575815.1 uncultured Alphaproteobacteria bacterium
TGTGCAAAGAAAATTGAAGTTGATCTTGCAGTAGAAGCAGCTAAAAATTCTTATAACAGCAGAGTACTTGTAGATATGCCTTTACTTTCAAGAGCGAAACTAATGAGAAAAATTGCCGAAGAGACAAGAAAGGTTTCAAAAGAAGGTGGTGAGATTCTTTGTTATGAAAATGGAAAAAATATAGCTTCAGCAATTAAAGAATTCAATGATGTAGCAGATATGTTTGATTATTATGCAGGCTTAACAGATAAACTTGAGGGTAAAACAATACCTGTTGCAAAAAATGTTTTTGATTACACAGTTTTAGAACCATTTGGTGTATCAGCACATGTTGTGCCATGGAACTTTCCATTATCAATGATTGGAAGATCACTGTCATGTTCTTTTGCTACAGGAAATTCAACAATTATAAAAACTGCAGAATTAACCCCCTTGTCAGCAACAGTTTTCGCTAAAGCAATACAAAATGCCGGAGTACCTGAAGGATTAATAAACATAATTTGTGGATATGGAAATGAGGCAGGATCTTATCTTGTATCTCATGAAGATGTAAATCATGTAGTATTTACAGGTTCAGTCGCAACTGGAAAAAAGATACTACATGCTTGTGCAGACAAAGCTATTCCTGCTGTTGTTGAACTAGGCGGTAAGTCAGCTGGTATTGTTTACCCTGACGCTGATTTAAATGAAGTTCTAGAAAGTGCACGTTCAGGAATATTTAGTGTTGCAGGACAAATTTGTACAGCGATGTCTAGATTGGTAGTGCATAAATCAATCAAAGATGAATTAGTAGATAAGCTTGTTGATATGAGTAAATCATTAAAAATTGGGCCTGGTATAGAAAAAGATACAGAACTAACTCCAGTTATATCAGAAAATCAACTTCAAAAAGTCGAAGGTTATGCAAGATCAGGAATTCAAGAAGGAGCAGAAGCAGCATATGGTGGAAAAAGATTAGAACGTGAGGGATATTTTATGGAACCAACAGTTCTACACAATGTAAAACAAAGTATGACTGTAGCTAGAGAAGAAATTTTTGGCCCAGTACTCTCAGTTCTTGAATATGAAGATCAAGAAGAAGCAATTGATATTGCTAATGATACTGAGTATGGTTTAGGTGCTGGAGTGTTTACAAAAGATCTTAAAAAAGCATCTTGGACTGCAAGCAAATTAGAAGCTGGTCAAGTATATGTAAATAAATGGTTTACCGGAAATCATGCAACTCCTTTTGGTGGTTATAAACAATCAGGATATAGCCGTGAAAAAGGAGTGGATGGACTTAAATCTTATCTTCAAGTCAAAAATGTTGGAATTAGTTTAGGTTAAAATCGGTTTGGAGAATAAGCGCTAATATCTATATTTGGTAATTGATCTTTTGATAAACTATCAATAATTTTTCCAGTAACAGCTCCTAAAGTCCAGCCAATATGTTGATGTCCAAATGCATAAATGACATTATTATTTTTGCGAGACTTTCCAATAACAGGTAATGAGTCTGGTAAAGTAGGCCTTCTACCCATCCATGTTGATCTTACTTCTTTCAATTGGGGTAAAACCTTTCTTGATTGTCTTTCTATCATTTCAAGACGTTTTTTATTAGCAGGTTTATTTAAACCAGCTATTTCAACTGTGCCAGCAGCTCTAATACCATCATGAATTTGTATTAAGTAAAATCCAGATTCAGACCAAGCAACGGGACGATTTATTAATTTCTCATCAGTTTTAAATAAAAGGTGGTATCCTCTTTCGGTATCAAGAGGGAATTTATCTCCAAGCTTATTTGCAATTTGATTGGACCAAGCACCAGCACTTACAATTATTTTATCAAAATAAAGTTTTTTATTTTCTAAAAATAATTCAATATTTCTTTCTTTCTGCGTTAAATTTTTTATATTTTGATTTATATAAATACCACCTAATTCTAAAAACTTTTCAAAAATTTTAGTACTTAATGCTAATGGATTTGTTGTGTGTCTTGATCCAGTAAAGACTTGCCCAGAATAATAAACATCAGCTAAATTTGGTTCTAACTCTTTAACTTCATCTTTATTTAAATTTCTTACTTTAACGTTATTATTTTTTCTAATAATGTTTGCGTATTCATAATTTTCATAAGATTTTTTTGAATCAAAAAGATAAAGAGTTTCTTCGTAGCTAATATATTCTTTTACATTTACATCTTGAAAAATTTCATCATAAGATATTTGTGAATGTTTTAATAGGTTGGTGAGAGAGTTTGCAATTTCATTAACTTTTTCCTTTTTACAGTTTTTTAAAAAACTTATTGCCCAAGGCAAATTCTTTAAAATATAAAAAAAATCAACTGCCAAAGGTCCATCTTTTCTTAAGAGCATTGATGGTATATCCCAAATCAATCCAGGATAATTTACAGGAACATTTGCATAGTCTGCAAAAGTACAAGCATGCCCAAAACTTGTCATTGAGCCAGGTTGCTCCCTGTCAATTAAAGTTACATTAAATCCTGATTTTTTTAAAAAATATGCGCTACATATACCAACTATACCAGCGCCAATAACAGCAACATTCTTCACTGTTCTATCGAGCTTTAATACCTCTGAGTTTTTCAGACCTTCTTCTAAGTAGCTCAACTGTAGTTAATAAAAATATAGAAAGAAGTACTAAACAAGTAGCCATACATAAAATAACAGGGCTAATTTCTTGTCGTATTCCGGCCCACATTTGTTTTGGAATAGTTAATTGATCAATACTTGCCATAAACATAACAATAACAACTTCATCAAACGATGTAATAAAAGCAAATAAAGCTCCTGATATAATACCTGGTAAAATCAACGGCATAATGACTTTAAAAAATGTTCTCATTGGTTTAGCACCTAAGCTTTGTGCAGCTTTTACCATATTCATATCAAAACCAACTAATGTTGCCGTTACAGTAATTACTACAAACGGTGTAGCAAGAGCAACGTGTGCAAGAATTACACCTGTGAAAGTATAAACAAGATTTATTCTTGCATAGAAGAAGAACATTCCTGCAGCTGTTATAATTAGTGGAACAATCATTGGTGAAATTAAGATTGCCATTATCAAACCTTTAAATGGCATGTGTGGCCTACTTAATCCTAATGCGGCTAATGTTCCTAAGGCTGTAGCAATAACAGTTGCTATGATACCAATATAAAAACTATTTACTGTACCTTTCATCCATTTTGTTGAACAAGGAACAGTAGAAGAAACAACATCAGCACTACAATCACCAATCATATTTCTATACCATCTAATTGACCATGCTTCTGGATCAGGTGGCCATGCAAGCATTCCTTCAGTGAAAACCATAAAAGGAGAAACGCTAAAAGATATTGGAATAATTGCAAATAGTGGCGCTATTAAAAAAAAGAAAACTACCGTACAAAAAAATAAGTAAAAATAATAGTAGGTTCTTTGAACTGGTGATGCGTAACTTGGGAGAGCCATACTGTTATCCTAACTTTATGTTGTCTATTCCGACAATTTTATTGTAAAGCCAATAGAAGATCAGCATTATACCAAGAAGTATAGCGCCAAGAGCAGCACACAATCCCCAGTTAAGTGTTGTTTTTAAATGATAAGCAATCCAACTCCCAATCAATTTTCCATCTTTCCCGCCAACTAATTCAGGTGTTATAAAATACCCAATGGCAAGTACAAAAACCAATAAACCACCAGCGCTTATACCAGGAATAGTCTGAGGTAAGTAAACTCGCAAAAATGCAGTTACAGGTTTTGCTCCTAAATTTTGAGCAGCTCTCATGTGGCTTTTTGGAATAACCCTCATTACACTGTACAAAGGTAAAATCATAAATGGTAATAAAATTTGAGTCATTGCTATTAATGTTCCAACTTCATTATAAACCATTTGTATTCGACCATCGTCGCTTATAACGCCAAGCCAAACTAAAATTCCATTTATAACTCCATTTTGTTGAAGCATTACAATCCATGCTGTTGTTCTCACAAGTAAAGAGGTCCAAAATGGAAGTAATACAAAAATCATCAGAAGATTGCTGTATCTTAGAGGTAAATTAGCTAAGAGATGAGCAACTGGGAAACCAAGAATTAAGCAAAAAATTGTTACATAGACACTGACCTTAAAAGTTCTTAG
>CACGTA010000042.1 GCA_902575815.1 uncultured Alphaproteobacteria bacterium
AAAAAAACTGGAGTGAAAATAATTAAGTCAATCTCAATATCTAATAAAAACGATTTAAGTAAAATTGAAAATTATGGAAATGTTGATTACTTTTTATTTGATTATAAACCTCTTAGTAATGAGTTACCTGGTGGAAATGCTAAAAGTTTCGATTGGAATATATTAAAAAATCTAGAAACTGACAAACCTTGGTTTTTATCAGGAGGTATAAATACAAATAATATTGAGAAAATAATCAATGATTTAAATCCATATGGTATAGATTTATCCTCTGGAGTTGAAAAAGAGCTTGGCATTAAAGATAATGACATTATAAATAATTTTATTGGAAAAATAAATAATGCTTAAAAATACATATAAAAGTTATCCAAACGAAAAGGGGTATTTTGGACAGTTTGGAGGAAGATATGTTTCTGAAACTCTAATGCCTCTGATTCTTGAAGTAGAAAAAGAATATGAAAAAATAAAAAATGATAAAGATTTCATTAATGAATTTAATCATTATTTAAAAACATATGTTGGTCGACCAAGCCCTCTTTTCTATGCTGAAAGAATTAGTAATGATCTTGGTGGTCCAAAAATTTATTTCAAAAGAGATGAATTGAATCACACTGGTGCTCATAAAATTAATAATTGTATGGGACAAATACTCTTAGCAAAAAGAATGGGAAAATCTAGAATCATAGCAGAAACAGGTGCTGGTCAACATGGTGTGGCCACAGCAACTGTCTGTGCTCTATTTGGCTTACCTTGTATAGTTTATATGGGAGAAAAAGATATTGAAAGACAATCACCAAATGTATTTAGAATGAAATTACTTGGTGCAGAAATCAGATCTGTCTCAACTGGATCAAAATCACTTAAAGATGCAATGAATGAAGCTTTAAGAGATTGGGTGACAAATGTTAAAGATACTTTTTATATAATAGGTACAGCTGCAGGACCTCATCCGTACCCTGCAATGGTAAGAAATTTTCAATCTGTAATAGGTAAAGAGGTGCGTAAACAACTTGAAGAAGTTGAGGGAAAATCACCAGATTTGTTAATGGCTTGTATTGGTGGAGGCTCTAATGCTCTAGGACTTTTTCATGAATTTTTAGATGACTCAAATGTTGAGATGATAGCTGTTGAAGCAGCTGGTCATGGAATCAATACTGATAAGCACGCTGCAAGTTTAACTGGTGGAAAACCTGGTGTACTGCACGGTAATAAAACTTATTTATTACAATCAAAAACCGGGCAAATTCAGGAAGCTCATTCTATTTCAGCAGGCTTAGACTATCCAGGTATTGGTCCAGAACATTCTTTTTTATTTGAAGAAAAAAGAGTAACATACATGTCAGCAACTGATAAAGAAGCTCTAGAAGCTTTTCAGTATTGTTGTAAATTAGAAGGTATAATTCCAGCTTTAGAACCAGCTCATGCATTAGCTGTTTTAAAGAAAATAGCAAAAAACTATAATAAAGATAAAATTATTGTAATGAACATGTGTGGTAGAGGTGATAAAGATATTTTTACTATAGCTGATGAACTAAAAATTAAAATTTAAATGACTAATTTAATTAGTCAGGCATTTAAGAATGATAAAAAAAAACTAGTAACATTTGTTACTGGAGGTGATCCTGATTTCAAAACAAGTTTACAAATTATTAATACAATAATTAATAATGGGGCTGATATTATGGAAATTGGAATGCCCTTCTCTGATCCAATGGCTGATGGTCCAACAATTCAGTTATCAAGTAATAGAGCGATAAGTAAAGGAATTGATTTAGAAAATATTTTCTCTTTAGCCTCCGAGGCAAAGAAAACAAAAATTGATCTACCTATTATTTTAATGGGTTACTATAATTTGATTTTACATTTTGGAATTGAGAAGTTTGTAAAAAAATGCAAAGAAAATGGAGTTGATGGTCTAATAATTGTAGATCTACAACCAGAAGAAGATGAAGATTTGATTAATGAGCTTGAAAAAAATGAGATTGATTTAATTAGATTAATTACACCTACGACTGACGAAGAAAGACTTAAGTTAATATTAAAAAATGCTAGTGGTTTTTTATATTATGTTAGTGTTATGGGAACTACTGGGCAAAAATCTGCTGATCTCAATGAACTTAAAAAATCAGTTGCTTTTATCAAAAGACATACGAACTTACCAGTTGTGCCAGGATTTGGTATTAAAAATTCAACTGATGTTAACAATATATGCAAAATAGCTGATGGTGCAGTTGTTGGCTCAAGTATAATTAAAATTATTGAAGACAATTTAAATAACAAAAATAAGATGTTGTCAGAAATTAGTAAATTTTCAAAAGATTTGAAAGATGGAACTAAAGTATGAATTGGTTAACAAATTTTGTAAAACCTAAACTATCCTCGCTTGTAAAAAGAAGAAGTGTTCCAGAGAAATTATGGAATAATTGTGTGTCATGTGGAAATATGATTCATCATAAAGATTTAAAGGAAAATTTATTTGTTTGTGTAAATTGCAATTATCATTTTAGAATGTCTGCAGAAGATAGGATAAAATTGTTTTTCAAAGATGGTGATTATAGTGAAATTATACCAGACAAAATCTCAGATGATCCGCTGAAATTCACAGATAAAAAAAAATATAAAGATAGGTTAAAAGAATACAGAAAAAAAACAAATAGAGATGACGCTTTTATTCTTTTAAAAGGAAAAATTAAAGATAAAGAAATTATCTCGGGAATAATGAATTTTGAATTCATGGGTGGTTCTATGGGTAGAGCAGTTGGTGGTGCAATAGTTAAAGGTGCAAAAATTGCTATAGAAAACAAATTACCTTACGTAATTGTTACTTCATCTGGTGGAGCAAGAATGCAGGAAGGAATTGTAAGCTTAATGCAAATGCCTAGAACAATTGCTGCTGTCGATCTGTTAAATGAAAATAATATACCTTACATAGTTGTTCTTACTGAACCTACTACTGGTGGAGTAACAGCTTCTTTCGCAATGTTAGGTGATATAACAATAGCAGAACAGGGCGCTACAATTGGTTTTGCAGGTAAAAGAGTTATACAAGACACCATCAGAGAAGAATTACCTATAGATTTTCAAAAAGCTGAATATCTAAGAGATCATGGGATGGTAGATATTGTTTCTCATAGAAAAGATCTTAAAGAAACTTTATACAAAGTATTAGATCACATAAGTTAATAAGTGAAATCTAAAACGGAAAAGTTGTTAGATGAACTTATTAAACTTCATCCTAAATATATTGATCTGTCATTAGACAGATTAAAATTATTATTAAAAAAATTAGATAATCCTCAAGATCATCTCCCAAAAACTATCCATATCGCAGGAACAAATGGAAAAGGCTCTGTACAAAGTTTTATAAGAAATATTTTGTTTAAGAATGGATATAAATGTGATGCATATATCTCACCTCATTTATGTAGATTTAATGAAAGAATAATTCTAAATAATAAAGAAGTAAGTACAAAGAAGTTGTACGAAACTCTTACATTTGTAAAAAAAATAAATAATAATAAACCAATAACTTTCTTTGAAATAACAACAGCTGCAGCATTCATATTATTTAAACAATCAAAATCTGACTTTCTTATTTTAGAGACAGGATTAGGAGGTAGATTGGATGCAACTAATATAATACCAAAAAAAATTTGCAGTATTTTAACACCAATTAGTTTTGATCATGAGGAATTTCTAGGAAAAACACTTAAGAAAATTGCTAATGAAAAATTGGGTATAGTAAAAAATTGTGATTTTGTTTTAGTTGGTAAACAAAAAAAAGAGTTAAAAGATCACATTCAAAAAAAATTAAATAAGTTTGAAAATAAATATTTTTAT
>CACGTA010000043.1 GCA_902575815.1 uncultured Alphaproteobacteria bacterium
ATTTTAAGTGTTACAATATTTAACTCATTTACATATATTTCATTACAGACTACTTTAGTTTTAAATTCTACTATAATGGCATCTACTGCACCAGTAATTATGATTGGTTTTTCTTGGCTAATGTTTCGAACTAAAATCTCAAAACTTCAATTAATTGGCATAATTTTATCTTTATTAGGTGCTTTAGTAATAATTTTAAAAGGAAACTTAAACAATTTATATACTTTAAATTTTACTATTGGAGATATATGGATGTTTGCCGCAGTAATATCTTGGTGCTTATATTCTGTGCTGTTAAAAAAGATGGATACATCAATCCCTCAACTAGCAAGCTTAGAAGTAATGATTATTATTGGCTTATTTTTTATCATTCCTTTTTATCTTTTTGAATCTTTCAATGGTACTTTTTTACTTTCATCTTCTTATGACTTTTTAATTATTATTTATGTTGCTATCTTTGCAAGTATTGCTGCTTATTTTGCTTGGAACAAGGGTGTCTATTTAATTGGACCAAATAGAGCTGGTTTATTTTTACACTTTATACCTGTCTTTGCTGCAATTTGGGCAATAACTTTTTTAAATGAGAGTTTTGCAATATTTCATATTGTAGGTGTTTTTTTTATAATTACAGGAATTATATTATCTAATATAAGATTTAAAAATGAACAAAATAGTCAAAACTGATCAGGAATGGAAATCTCTTCTCACAGAAGATGAATATTATGTAACAAGACAAAAGGGAACAGAACCTCCTTTTTCTGGTAAAAATTTTGAAATTATTAATGGCGGTATTTTTAAATGTAAATGCTGTGGTAATGAATTATTTAATAGTTCAACAAAATATGATTCTTATTGTGGGTGGCCAAGTTTTTTTGAACAAATATCACCTGAAGCAATTAAAACAGAGACTGATAGATCTCATGGAATGGTGCGTATTGAAATTATGTGTGCCAAATGTGATGCCCATTTAGGTCATGTTTTTGATGATGGACCTGAGCCTACCGGAAAAAGATACTGTGTAAATTCTCTTTCTATTAATTACGAAGAGTTTGAATAATACTTTTTATACACTCCTATTTTCCTCAATAGGTCATGCTCTCATGCATATGTTTGCAGCATTTTATTTTGTAATCGTTCTGACAATAGAAAAAGAATGGAATATTTCTTACGATCAATTAATTAGATTATGGTCTCTTGGAGCTCTACTAATTGGTTTAGGGGCAATTCCTTTTGGCTGGTTAAGTGATAAATGGTCCCGTTCAGGAACAATGACAATTATGTTTATTGGAATGGGATTAGCCTCCATTTTATGTGGTTTAAGCACATCAGTTTCTTTTTTATTTTTTTCCTTATCACTTCTTGGACTTTTTTGTTCAATTTATCATCCTGTAGGCATTCCTTGGGTGATACATGCAGCTAACAAACAGGGAAGAGCGCTTGGTGTAAATGGTATTTTTGGTGGGGTAGGGATAGGCTCTGGAGCATTTGTAGCTGGTACTCTAACAGAATTACTAAATTGGAAACTAGCTTTTATATTACCTGGTTTAATATCAATTATTATTGGGTTTATTCTTATTTACTTAATCTTAATTGATAAAATATCTTACAAAAATTATTTTATTAAAAATGATGATCAAGATCATTCTCGTAATGAGATGATTTTAATTGCATTAATAATGCTATTATCAATGTTTGCTCTTGGATTATCTTTTCACAATACACAAACAGCCTTACCAAAAGTATTTGAAATACGAATTGGTAACACAAGCTCAATTCAAATTGGATTTATGATAGCAATTATCTATTTTATTTCTGGTGCAACAACATTTGTTGGAGGCTTACTTGCTGATCGATTTAATTTAAAAACTATTTACTTAATTGGTATATTTCTTCAGTTTCCTTGCTACCTAGGAATAGCTTACATATCTGGTTACTCTTTAGTAGTGTTATGTATTCTAGCTGCCGTATTTAATGCAAGTATTCTGCCTACAGAAAATCTCCTACTTGGGAAATTTACACCACAAAAGTATCATGGTGTTGTATATGGAATTAAGTTTATACTTGCATTTGGATCAGGACCAATTTCGGTATTCTTAATTTCAGAAATATATTACATAACTTTAGAGTTTACTTATTTGTTTTTAATTAATGCAATAATGATGGCTATAGTTTCAATCTTTATTATTTTCTTACCCATTCAAGGTAATCAAAGAACAGCTATTCAGGATTAGATTTTATTTCTTCAAGATAATTAATAACTTCATTAAATTTTTCATCAGTTATATCTTTATAGGTCATACCAAAATGATTTTTTACCTCTAAAGCAACATGAGCATAAGGATTTCTACCCTTTGGGTGATTGGGGTGATCAGGTAATTTTCCTTTTAAAAAATCACCTGTTTCTTGAATTAGCTTCCAAATTTTAGATGCGTTTTCTTTATTCAATTTATCTAGCTAAAGCACCCATTGGATCCCAAGGTGCTAGCGCTACTGGTTCCATATCTAAGTATTTTAAAAGTCTTTTGTTTAGATATTTTTTATCAATAACAACTTCATAGATATATTCATCAAACCATTCATCGGTCATCATCATATATCCTTGATTGCCACTTTTTGTTCCCCAGCTATTTTCAATTTTCCATTTTGTTGAATTTCTTTTTTTAATATCGACACCTGTTAAAAGCATGGCATGAGTCATTTCACTATCACCATACTCTAAACGAGTTTGTTTATTCATCTTAAATGAAGTTTGGAAGACATTTTCATAGTCGTAAATCCCCATATCAAGTACACCCATATCACGACTAAAACGTTTCCCAACATCACAACCAAACCATACAGCTTCGTTGTTTTTTATTGAATCCATAGCAGATTTTTTTAATTCTTTAATATCTACATTTAAATATTTAATAATTTGTCCTTCAATAACGTTACCAAGATATTCAACTGTGTACATTGTATTAAATTTTTTATTGCTCATTGGAGCATGAATTAAGCAAACTTTATCTTTAATATTGATATCAGCATATTTTTTGCAGAAATCAATTGGTGTCATATCTGAAATGACAATATGTCTATTATCTTTATTTCTAGTAGACCAATTGATAACATCTGGTGGTTGGCCAAGAAACATTGCTAGTAAATTATAAATTGTTTCCATCATGTCTTTTTTTAGGGCTAGAGAATTTTTAGCTGGTTTCTTTCTTAGTATAGAAGCAAACTCTCTTAATTTGTGAGTTAAAATATAATTCATGGCTCCAGATTTACTGCTATGATTTGTTTCAGGCATTACATCTTTTGGAACTGCACCGTACTTGTTAATTAAGTTTACAAACATATCCCACTGTCCACCATCTTGCACAGGTGCTTTTAAAAGATGAGTAATTAATCTGCTCTCATATGATTCATCTCTTGATTTGATAATATTTTCTAAAAAATAATTTGCTTTCTCTAGCTTATCCCAAAACATGAAATAATTTTGTGAGAACTCAAATGTATTTAGTTCAAGGCTATCAACAACTTGTAAACGCATGAGATTTAATCCTGCAAACCCCCAACATCTACCAGATGCCATCTGGTTTGTTGCAGGTAATTCTTTTTTTATTA
>CACGTA010000044.1 GCA_902575815.1 uncultured Alphaproteobacteria bacterium
TTTGATACAAAATAAAGAAATTAAGATTTCATCATCTGAAATTAGAAATCAAAGAAATATATTAAGAGGCAAATATTAATAAAATTACTTCATTGACAGAAAATATTGTATCAATACTAAGTGATGCAAAAGCTGAAGATATAAAAGTTATTGATTTATCTAATAAATCATCCGTTGCTGATGCTTTTGTGATTGCTACTTGTAGATCAACTAGACATTCAGATGCTACAGCAGACGAAATAGTAAAAAAATTAAAAAGAGCAGGAATAAAGTGTCCGAATCCTGAAGGAAGGCCTCAATGTGACTGGATAATAGTTGATGCAGGTGAGATCATTGTTCATTTGTTTCGACAAGAAATTAGAGAATTATATGCACTAGAAAAATTATGGGAAGTAAGCTTTGATTCTTCACAAACTAAACTAGCTTAAAATATATGATAATTTCAAAAAATGTATTTTTAAAAATAATACTACTGCTCACGCTCATTACACTTCTTGCACCTAATTCATATGGATCTTCTACAGATGAAGAAAAATATAAATATTTAGATCTATTTGGGCAGGTATTTGACAGGGTAAGATCATCCTATGTAGAAGAGGTTACGGATCAAGAATTAATTGAAAAAGCGATTGATGGAATGTTGTCAGGCTTAGATCCTCACTCTGGTTTTATGAATGAAGAAGTATTTCAAGAAATGCAAATGGATACAGAGGGTAAATTTGGCGGATTAGGTATTGAAATTACTATGGAGGAAGGTTTTGTAAAAGTTATAGCACCTATAGAAGATACACCAGCATATGATGCTGGAGTTCTAGCTGGTGATTATATCATT
This sequence comes from uncultured Alphaproteobacteria bacterium, assembly GCA_902575815.1. GTDB lineage: Bacteria > Pseudomonadota > Alphaproteobacteria > HIMB59 > CACPNW01. The sequence continues at coordinate 833 of CACGTA010000044.1, forward strand.
CAAATTGACGAAACACCTGTGTTTGGGCTTACGTTAAATGAAGCTGTTGAATTAATGAGAGGCAAAAAAGGTGAGCCAATAGCAATTACTATTTCGAGAGCTAATACTGAACCCTTTGAGATTGAAATTATCAGAGATTATATCAAAATTAGATCAGTTAAAAGTGAAGTGCTTAACAATATTGGATATTTAAGAATAACATCATTTAATGAACAAACAGAAAGTGGTCTTCTTGACGCTATAAAAAAGATTGAACAAGAAAATAAAATAAAGGGTTACGTTTTAGACGTACGATCTAACCCAGGGGGTCTTCTTACACAAGCAGTTAAAGTAACCGATATATTCTTGGAAAGAGGAGAAATTGTTTCAACAAGAGGTAGAGATAAAAAAGACATAAGAAGATATCGTGCAAAAAAATCTGATAGAACTAATGGAAAGCCACTCGTTGTAATTATTGATGGTGGTTCCGCATCAGCTTCTGAGATTGTTGCAGGTGCACTTCAAGATCATAAAAGAGCAATCATTATAGGTACACAATCTTTTGGAAAGGGTTCAGTTCAAACAATAATTCCTTTTCAAGTTTCAAATAGCGATAATTTAACTGGTATAAGATTAACCACCGCTAGATATTATACTCCCTCAGGTGAATCAATCCAAGGTAAGGGGATTGTACCAGATATAATCATTGAGCAAGGAGAATTTGAATCGTTTAATTACAGAAGATTTTCTGAATCAGATCTAAAAGACTCGCTTGATAAAAATAATGAAGAAGATGTAGAAGAAAATGAAGATAATGAGTTAAGTGAGTTTGAAAAAAGATTAAAAGTTGATTATCAACTTCGAAGAGCTTTTGATCTTGTGCAAGGTGTTAGTCTCTTTAATGAAACTCAAGAATAATAATGCAAAAAAAATATAGAAAATGCGTGGGAATGATGATCCTAAATCCAAAAAATCAGATTTTAGTAGGTCGAAGATTAGACCACCCAAGTGGATATTGGCAAATGCCTCAAGGAGGTATCGATGAAAATGAAAATCCTGAAGAAGCAGTTTGGAGAGAAATGATGGAAGAGATTGGTACAAATAAAGCATCAATGATTACTTCATCTCAAGATTGGATCTCTTATGACATACCTATAGAAACACTTAAGAAATTACCTTGGGGTGATAAATATATAGGTCAAATTCAAAAGTGGTTTTTATTTCGTTTTACAGGAATTGATAAGGATATAAATGTAGGAACAGAAAATCCTGAATTTAGTGAATGGCAATGGATGGATTATGATGAAATTAGTCAAAACGCAGTTCCGTTTAAAAAAGATGTTTATATAAAAATTCAAAAAGAATTTAGAAGTAATTTAGCTCAAGTTTAATTTAGAAAGAAATTAAATTTTATCGTAATAATTTACATTTATTGCTTCTAATTTTGCTTTAGCTACAAAAAGTTGTTCTTCTGACTCCTTGCCTTCCTTATTTTCTAATTCTTGTATTTCTTTTTCAATTGTTGTTTTTTCTAAAGAATTAACTTCAACAACACTTTCAGCAAGAACAATACATTTTTCAGGATTGATTTCTGCAAAACCACCAGAAACAAAAAAGGATTTAATTAAATTTTTATCTTCATTATATACCATTACTCTTCCTGGTCTGAGAGAGGACATTACCTTACTATGTCCTGGTAAAATGCCTAAGTCGCCATCTTTACCAGGGACAATTATAGTACCAACTTCATCATTGAAAACAAGGTTTTCTGGCGAAACTAAAGCAAAAGAAATTGTTGCCATTATGCGGCTTCAGCTTCTAATTTTTTAGCTTTTTCAATTGCTTCATCTATGCCACCTACCATATAAAATGCTGCTTCTGGCATATGATCATATTCTCCTTTTACCAGTCCATCAAAACTCTTAATAGTGTCTTCAAGATCAACATATTTACCTGGTGATCCAGTGAAAACTTCTGCAACAAAAAATGGTTGGCTCAAAAACTTTTCTATTTTTCTTGCTCTCGCAACTGTTAGTTTATCTTCTTCTGAGAGTTCATCCATTCCTAAAATAGCAATAATATCTTGAAGACTTTTATATGTTTGTAAAACTCTCTGTACTTCTCTAGCTACTCTGTAGTGGTCATCACCAACAACTTGTGGATCTAAAATTCTTGAAGTAGAATCTAATGGATCAACTGCTGGATATATTCCTTTTTCAGAAATGGCTCTGTTTAGAACTGTTGTTGCATCCAAGTGTGAAAAGGATGTAGCAGGTGCAGGATCCGTTAAGTCATCCGCAGGAACATAAATTGCCTGAACTGATGTGATTGATCCTTTTTTTGTAGTTGTAATTCGCTCTTGCAAGGCGCCCATATCAGTTGCAAGTGTTGGTTGATATCCAACTGCAGATGGAATACGTCCTAAGAGAGCTGACACTTCAGATCCAGCTTGAGTAAATCTAAAGATATTATCTACAAAGAATAAAACATCCTGTC
>CACGTA010000045.1 GCA_902575815.1 uncultured Alphaproteobacteria bacterium
TAAGATCTTTTTTATTTTCTTTTGTTATCGACATCGGTTCTCCTATATTAATATTTTATTTGGTTTAAACAAATTACCATCTAATTTGCCTATTGAGACAATGTCTCCTTTCCTAAATAAAAAAATATTTTTTTTATCTAAGTTTATTGATGAAGGATTTATAATTTTTCTTTCATCAATTTTAATTGATCTTCCAAAAGATAAGTTTTCAATATCTAATTTTTCTTCAATTTCATAAGCCAAGATGTCGTCCAGCATAGAAATTGTAGTGGAGATACAATTAATTTCTTCGTGCGTTTGTCCTATTTTTAGAAGATCGTCCAGTAAAATCGAATTTTTTTCACTGAATTTACCTACTTTTGACCTTTTCAATGAAGAAATGTGCCCATATGTTTTAAGATCTATAGCTAAATCACGAGCTAGACTTCTAACATAAAAGCCCTGCCCGCATAAAATTTTAAATGACGTTTTATTAATACTGTGATCAGTAATACACAGATCTTCTATAAAAACTTTTTTTGGTTGAATCGTAAATTTTTTATTTTCTCTAAATAATTTATAAGCTCTTTTTCCATTAATTTTAACTGCTGAAACTTTTGGAGGTATCTGATTTATAAAACCAATATAATTAATAATTTTTTTTTCTATTTCTTTTCTTTTAGGGAGGTAACTTGATTCAAATATAATTTTACCCTCTGCATCATCTGTTGTTGTTTGAATGCCCCAAGTTACTGTAAACTCATATTCTTTATTCATATTGCTAATATATGGAATTATTTTTGTTGTTTTTCCTATAGCTATTGGTAACACACCTTCTGCCATAGGATCTAAAGTACCTGCATGACCAATTTTATTAATTGAAAATTTTTTTTTAATAGAATTTATGGCTTTAAAAGATGTAATATTTGTGGGTTTATATAAATTTATCCAACCTTGTTTTGAAATCATTACTTAATATCTCTAAGGACATTTTTGTTTAATAATAGATTTTCAATTTTTGCTGCCTCGTCAAATGTGTCATCTAGATAAAAAGAGAGTTTTGGAGTGAATTTTGAATTAATTTTTGCTTTTGAAAGAAACTTCTGAAAAATATATTTTCTATCCTTCAAAATATCTAATATTTCTGATTTTTCTTTACCACCAAGAGGCATAAAGTAGACATTTGCAATTTTTAAGTCCTTAGACATTCTAACAAATGATATTGTAATTGATGTAGGATTAATATTTTCGTCAAAAAAGTCTTCTTTTAGTAAACAATCACTTAATAATGACCTTATCAACTCACCAAATCTAATTTGCCTCTGCGTATCCATTGTAAAAAAACATTATAACTTTCTACTTGTAGAAACTTCTTCGAATGTTTCAATAATATCACCTACTTTTATATCACTATAATTATCAAGCATTACACCGCACTCAAAACCAGACTTAACCTCGGCAACCTCTTCCTTAAATCTTTTTAGACTACTAATTTGTCCTTTATGAATCACTATGTTATCTCTAAGAATTCTAATCTGTGATTTTCTAGAAATAAAACCATCTTTTACCATACACCCTGCAATATTCCCAACTTTTGATATATTAAAGACCTCTCTAATTTCGACATTACCTGTAATATTTTCTGAAATATCAGGTTTAAGTAAACCAGTTAAAAGATTTTTAACATCGTCGATAAGCTCATAAATAATTGAATAATATTTTATATCTACACCATCTCTTTTTGCTATGTCTCTTGCATGAGGTAATGCTCTAACATTAAAACCAACAATGAAACCTTTTCCAGAACCTGCTAAACTAACATCACTCTCAGTAATTGCGCCAACACCTTTATAGATAACATTTACTTTAACTTCATCAGTTGAAAGTTTAGTTATTGAATTTTCAATTGCTTCTGCTGAACCTTGAACATCCGTTTTAATTACTACTGGAAGACTTGTAGCTTCACCTTTATTAATTTGGGCAAACATTTCTTCAACATTTGATTTAGCCACTGTATTTTTTTGAATTTGTAGTTTACTTGATCTAAATTCTGCAATTTTACGAGCAATACCTTCGTTTTCAACTACGATAAAGTCATCACCAGCTAATGGATTAGAATCAAATCCTAGAACTTCAACCGGCTCAGATGGTTCGGCTTGTTTTATGTTTTTACCTTTATCGTCAATTAAAGCTTTAACTTTTCCCCACTCAGACCCCGAAACAAAAATATCACTTACTCTTAAAGTTCCTTTTTGTACTAGGACTGTTGCAACTGACCCTCTGCCTTTTTCTAGTTTAGATTCGATTACTGATCCTCTTGCTTTTCTATTGGGATTAGCTTTGAGATTTAGAAAATCTGCTTGTAAATGAATTGCTTCTTCTAACTTATCTAAATTAGTGCCTTTGGTTGCTGATACTTCAATATCTAGAACCTCACCACTTAGTTTTTCAACAATTACCTCATGACTAAGTAATTCATTTCTAACTTTATCAGGGTCTGCACCCGGAAGATCAATTTTATTAATAGCAACTATTATTGGAACTTCAGCAGATTTTGCATGAGCAATAGATTCAATTGTTTGAGGTTTAATTCCATCATCAGCTGCTACTACAAGTATAATTATATCAGTTGTCTTAGATCCCCTAGCTCGCATATTTGAAAAGGCTGCATGACCTGGAGTATCAATAAATGTAATTTTTTTATTATTATTATTAATTTGATAAGCACCAATATGTTGGGTGATACCGCCAGCTTCACCAGATACTACGTTACTTTCTCTAAAAGCATCAAGTAAAGAAGTTTTTCCATGGTCGACATGACCCATGATTGTTACTACAGGAGCTCTTTTTATAAGACTATCTTCATGATCTTCAAAATCTCTAATATCGTTCAATACATCTTCATCTTTAACTACATTTACTTTATGGCCTAATTCTTCAGCAACTAATTGTGCTGTATCAGATTCCAAAGATTGAGTAGCATTTGCCATAACACCCATTTTCATTAGAACTTTAACTACATCAGCAGTTTTTTCAGCCATTCTATTAGCTAGATCCTGAACAGTAATAAAATCAGGAATAGAAATTTCTCTAGAAATTTTGCTCTCTTCTAACTCGTTTGCAGATTTTAGTTTTTCTTTTTCTCTTGCTCTTTTTAATTTAGCTAAACTTGGAAATTTATCAAATTCTTGTTCTTCTTGTTCCAATATTTTCTTTGCGTCAGATTTGCTAAAATCATCTTCAAGCGGCCTAAGAGTTGATTTTTTTTGTTGGT
>CACGTA010000046.1 GCA_902575815.1 uncultured Alphaproteobacteria bacterium
ATAATTTCTGTTTGATGAATTGGGATTTTTTTTGAGTATCTTAATTGCCGATCAATAATTAAGCAGTGAGTAAAAAAGATTTTACCCAAAATTCTATCAAAAAATTTACTCATGTAATTATTTTTGTATCGAGATTTAAAAATTAACAATGACTTTATTTTACTTTTAGAAAAAATTGATATTAATATACTGCTTATACCAGGACTAAATGTGAAAATGTAATCATAATCTTCATTTCTTAATTTCGAAATTATTTTTAAGACTTGATGAAATTTATTTTGAAGTAGAAAAATTTTGTTAATAGATTTATAGTTTTTACATATTTTTTGATTTTTATTAGAACATACAATATCAATTTTATAATCCTGATTAGCTTCTTTTAGTCCTTGAACAACTGGAAGAGTGAGGATCATATCTCCCATTTTATCGTTTCTAACTAAACAAATTTTCATAAAGTGTATTTAATAACTAAAAAAACAGTTTATATTTTTTAAAATCAGCCCTTGAATTTAAATTGATTTGAGATTATATCCTAACAAAATATGACAAAAGACTCAATTTCCTAATATGCTATTAAATAATAGCTTTAATTCAATCTCTATATAATCTTGGCTGTAAACTTCAAAACAAAGAAAGATACTGGTCCAAGAATCAATGAGCAGATTACTGCAAGTGAGGTTAGACTAATATCTAGTAGTGGTAAACAAATGGGGATATTAAGCATTCGCGAAGCTTTAATTCAAGCAGAAGACGAAGGTTTTGATTTAGTTGAAGTGTCTCCTGAAGCTAATCCACCAGTTTGTAAAATTATAGATTATGGTAAATTAAAATACAGAGAGCAAAAAAGTAAGAAAGAAGCAAAAAAGAAACAAAAAACAATTGAAGTCAAAGAGATTAAAATGAGACCTGGAATTGATACGCACGATTATAATGTTAAAATTAAAGCACTTTCAAAGTTTATAGGTGGTGGTAATAAAGTTAAGGTCTCTATGCGTTTCAGAGGACGTGAAATGGAGCATCAAAATTTAGGCTTTGATCTTCTTAAAAAACTAACTTCAGAAGTTGAAGAATATGCAAAAGTTGAAGTAGCTCCTAAGTTTGAGGGAAGACAAATAATGATGATACTTGTCCCTCAAGTTGCTAAATAATTCTACATATTGCAAAATACTCAATTATCAGTATAAGCATTTCAAACTTGTTATGGCCTGCGGGGCAGCCTAACGGGTAAACTTATAATATAGGAGATAGAAATGCCCAAGCTTAAAACTAAGAGTAGTTTAAAAAAAAGATTTTCGAGAACAGGTACTGGTAAAATTAAATTTAAACCTGCTGGAAAGAGACATGGAATGAGTAAACGTTCCAATAAATTTATTCGTAACACTAAAAGATCTGCAATTATGTCACCAGGTGACTCTGCTTTGATTGATCATATGTTACCATACAACAAGTAAGGGGAAATCAATGGCAAGAGTATCACGAGGTGTTACAGCAAGAGCTAGACACAAAAAAGTAATTAAAAGAGCAAAAGGTTATTACGGTAGAAGAAAAAATGTTTTTCGAGTTGCTGTGCAAGCTGTCGAAAGAGGCATGCAATATGCTTATAGAGATCGTAAAAAAAGAAAAAGTGATTTTAGAGGTTTATGGATTCAAAGAATCAATGCTGGTGTTCGACTTCATGGTTTAACATATTCTCAATTTATATCTGGTCTTAAAAAATCATCTATTGAAATAGATAGAAAGATTTTGGCGGATCTTGCAGTTAACCAGCCAGAGGCTTTTAAAGCTTTAATTGATAAAGCTCAATCTGCTAGATAATTTTAATTAATAAAATATAATAGATATTGATGGCATATGTTGAAAATAAAATTGATGTTCTAAAAAAAATTAAAGCTTCAAAATCCCTCGAAGATTTAGAAAAACTCCGATTATATTATTTAGGTAAAAAAGGATTAATACCTGAAGCTTTAAAAGGATTAGTTACTTTGTCGATTGAAGAAAAAAAATCGAAAGGACAAGAATTAAATATTATTAAAAAAGAAATTGAAGAAGGTATTAAAAACCAAAGAACAGAAATTGAAAATATTGAAATTTCAAACAGGATTAATTTAGAATCAATTGATGTTACTCTACCACCTAATATTTCTGAAAAAGGAAAAATACACCCAATTAGTCAAACAATATTTAATATTATAGAAATTTTTGGAAATTTAAATTATGCAGTGGAAACAGGTCCAGACATAGAAACAGATTTTAATAATTTTACAGCTTTAAATATACCAGAACATCACCCAGCAAGAGAAATGCAGGATACTTTTTATATTCAGGATAACGGAGATAAAAATGTTCTTCGAACCCATACTAGCCCTGTTCAAGTGAGAACTATGCTCAACACTAAACCACCTATAAAAATTATTGTACCTGGCAGAACTTATAGAAGTGACTCAGATGCTACACATGCTCCTATGTTTCATCAGGTAGAAGGTTTAGTCGTTGATACAAGTTCTACTATGGTTGATTTAAAATCAACACTCGTTTCATTCTTAGAAGAATTTTTCGAAGTAAAAAACTTACAATACCGTTTTCGCCCTAGTTATTTTCCTTTTACCGAGCCTAGTGCAGAAATGGATGTAGCTTATACTAAAGTAAATAATAAAATAAAAATTGGTGAAGGAGATAAATGGTTAGAAATACTGGGTTGTGGAATGGTCAATCCTGTAGTTTTAGATAATTGTAATATTGATTCAACACAGTATCAGGGTTTTGCTTTTGGTATGGGAATTGAGCGTTTGTCGATGCTTAAATATGGTATTTCGGATTTAAGAAGTTTTTTTGATCCTAATTATAGATGGTTGGACCATTATGGTTTTAGTATTTTAGATAATCAAACACGTTCAGGGCTATAAATGAAATTTACATTAGACTGGCTAAGAGATCATTTAGATACCTCTGAAAATTTAAATACTATAACAGATACTTTAACCAATATTGGTTTAGAGATTGAAAGTGTAGAAGATAAATCAGAAATATTTAAGAATTTTACAGTAGCTAAAGTTTTAAAAGCAGAAAAACATCCAGATGCAGATAAACTTAAAGTATGTCAGGTAGAAACAATAAATGGAAATTATCAAGTTGTGTGTGGTGCTCCAAATGCAAGAGAAGGAATGCTTGGAATATTTGCACCAGAAAATAGTTACATTCCTGGAACAGACTTACATTTAAAAA
>CACGTA010000047.1 GCA_902575815.1 uncultured Alphaproteobacteria bacterium
AAAAGAGGTTTTATCACACCAGGCTAATTTAATAATATTATCTATATTCTCCTGCATATTATGAATATAGTTCTCTATTAATTAAATTCTAAAAAAAATGATTGATTTGTATTCATCACCCACGCCTAATGGTCGAAAAATTAGCATTATGCTTGAAGAATTAGGTGTAGATTTTAACCCTATTTTAATAAATTTAGATAAAAAAGAGCAGTTTAGTGAAGAGTTTTCAAAAATATCTCCTGCAAATAAAATTCCTGTAATTGTAGATAATGATAACAACCAAACAGTATTCGAATCCGGGGCTATCCTTCTTTATCTGGCAAAAAAATATGATAAATTTCTAAATAAAGATAAGTATTGGGAAATAATACAATGGGTTTTTTTTCAAATGGCTTACGTTGGGCCAATGCTAGGCCAGGCTCATCAATATTTATTTTATCATCCTGGTAAAAGCAAATTTGCAGAAGATAAAACAAAAGGCTATGCACAGCATATATATTCAATTTTAGAAAAAAGACTTTCTAAACAAGAATATTTTTCGGATACCTATTCAATAGCTGATATTTCAATTTGGCCTTGGACCGCTCGTTATGAAAGACATCAAATAAATTTGCATGATTATCCAAATGTGTTGAGATGGTATAAACAAATATCAATAAGACCTGCTGTTATTAAAGGATATAATTCTCTAGGTGAATTTTATGAAATTCCTAAGCCTTAAGCGTTGTAAAATAAAACTGAGCCTGCGGTTATAATTAAAAGGATTGCTAAAAACCATTCAACAATTATTTTTAATTTTTCATTATTAAGATATTGTCTGATAACACTTCCTCCATATGCCCATATACTTATAGAAGGAATATTTACTACTGTAGACATAATGACCATAAATAGTGTTCCAATTATTATATTTTCATCTTTTGGATAATATAATGTTACTGCAGTTGAACAGATTACCCAAGCTTTTGGATTTACAAATTGAAACAAAATTGCTTCATGATATTTTAATGGTCTTGATCTATCTTCAGTCTTTGAAATATTTAAAGACCCAAACATTTTATATGCTAAATAAAGAATGTAGCCTGCACCAACATATCTTAAAATATCATAGAGTATAGGATAGGTAATAAACAAAGACCCAAGACCGAGACATACAAGTGCTAATTGCAAACCATGGCCAGAAGGAATGCCAAAAATATTAGGTATAGATCTTATAAATCCAAATTTTATACCTGATGCAGTTAAAATACTATTATTTGGACCTGGAGTTACGTACATAATAAAATTATAAACTGCTAAAGCAGCTATTAATTCCCATGTAATCATTTTCTAATCTCTAAAATTTACAAATTGGACTGGTATACCTATCTTAGCATCCTCAATAAGCTTCATTACACTTTGTAAATCATCTTTTTTCTTTCCTTCAACACGAAGTTCATTCCCATTGATCTTTGCTTGAACTTTTAATTTAGAACTTTTGATATCAGAAGTAATTTTTTTACACAATAATTGCTCAATTCCTTCTACTAATTCATACGTCTGACGAATTTTATTCCCCCCAGCTTTTTCCATATCATTTTTTTTTAAACATAAAGGATCAACTTTTCGTCTAACAAAATGAGTAACCAGCATGTCATTTACTTGACCAGCTTTCATTTCATCATCAGTAGTAACAACTATAGTATTTTCTTTTTTTTCAATTGAAGTATCTGATCCTTTAAAATCGTACCTAGTAGTAATTTCTCTTATAGCATTTCCTAATGCGTTATCAATTTCTTGATGATCTAATCTGTTTACAATATCAAAACTAGGCATTAATTTAGTTTATTACATCGTCATTTACATCTGGCAACTGTTTTTTAGTGCTTAATCTTCCTAATTTTTTCATCTTTTCTACTTTTTTAGTCAAACTTCCTGAACCATCTTGCAATCTTTGTTTAGCTTCATCCATTTTTGATTTTGCTACATCTATTGACTGATTAGCTTTTACAAATGACTCATATACACTAACTGTTTTATCATAAATATCTGATGCAGCTGATGCTATATCTTTTATTGTTTTAGATTGTTTATCAACCCGCCACATATTTTCTACAGCTTTAAGTAAAAAGGGTAAAGTTGATGGCCCAACAATAATTATTTTATTGTTCCATGAATCTTCTATAAGTTTATTTGCCTCATTATATAAAGTAAGTAGTGCTGGTTCTATTGGAACAAACATTAAAACATTATCAATTGTATTGATTCCATATATTTTTGAATAATTATCTTTACTCAAACTTCTAATCGAAGTTTTTGTTGAATCCAAAAATTTTTTCAAAAATATCTTCTTTTGTTGATTGTCATTTGTATTAGAATAATCATGCCAAGAATCTAAGGACACTTTTGAATCTATAATTATGTGTCTATTACCTGGCATATGAACAATTACATCAGGTTTTTGTAAATTGCCATCTTCATCTCTAAAAGTTTTTTGAGTTGAGTACTCTTCTCCTTCTCTTAAACCAACACTATCTAAAATATTTTTAAGTACAAATTCTCCCCAGGGACCTTGTTGAAGCGCACCACCTCTAATTAATGTATTCTCAATTCTATCTTGAGCTAAATTAAAATTTTGTAAAGATTGCTGAATTGATTGCATGTGATTTTTTAAGGAAGTAAGATCAGTATCATCTTTTATTTCAGAACTTTTAGGTTTGCGAAGAAAAAATAAAATTGCTAAAAAACCAACTCCAGATAAAAAACCAATAATAAAAACAAATATAAGATTTTCAAACATCACTATTTAGATAAGATATAAATATATTATCAAATATCTAGCAATTTTCCCAATAGATACAAATATTAAAAAAAAAGTAATATTATATTTTACTGTACCTGCTGCAAATGCGATTGGATCTCCAATAATAGGTACCCATGAAAATAATAATGACCATTTTCCATATTTTTTGAAAATATCTGTACCTTTCTGTAATAAGTATTTATTTACTGGAAACCAAGGTTTCTTAATAAGAAAATTTACAAAGTAACCACATATCCAACTGATTAGAGATCCTAAAATATTACCTGCTGAAGCAAAAAATAATAATAAAATTGGATTATACTTATTAGATAATAATAGTGCTGAT
>CACGTA010000048.1 GCA_902575815.1 uncultured Alphaproteobacteria bacterium
AATTGGCGAAGAATCACTATTAGGTTTTTTTATATCCTCAGATATTATTGATGAGAAAACTGGTAAAATATATTTTGAAGCTGGTTATGAAATTGATGAAGTTTTTATAGAATTTCTTAATGACAAAAAAATTACGAAAATTGATATTCTTAAATCTGATAATATTGAAATTGGTTCATACATAAGAAATACCCTTCAGTCTGACAAAGCTAGATCCAGAGAAGAAGCTTTATTTGAAATTTTTAAAATTTTAAGACCAGGTGAACCACCTACAATTGAAACAGCTGAGAACCTTTTCAATAATCTCTTTTTTAATGCAGATAGATATGATCTATCTTCAGTTGGTAGATTAAAAATAAATGCTAAATTCAAAAAAAATACTTTAATAGAACAGAGAATTTTAGATAAAAGTGACATCTTAGATGTTGTTAAACACATGCACAATCTTATTGATGGAAAAGGTGAGATTGATGATATTGATCATTTAGCTAACCGAAGAGTACGTTCTGTTGGAGAACTTTTAGAAAATCAATATCGAATAGGTTTATTGAAAATGGATAGGGCAATTAAAGAAAGATTAAGTTCCCTTGAAGTTGACAATATTATGCCCCAAGATATTGTAAACGCGAAACCTGTAGTTGCATCAATTAAAGAGTTTTTCGGACTCAGCCAGCTTAGTCAGTTTATGGATCAAACCAATCCCCTTAGTGAAATAACACACAAAAGGAGAGTATCAGCACTTGGTCCAGGAGGACTAAATAGAGAAAGAGCTGGTTTTGAAGTTAGAGATGTTCATCAAACTCATTATGGAAGAATTTGTCCAATTGAGACACCTGAAGGAGCCAATATAGGTTTAATTAATAGTTTAGCATCCTACTCTAGAATCAATAAATATGGTTTTATTGAAACTCCTTACAGAATTGTAAATTCTGGTAAGGTTACAGATAAGGTAATTTATCTGAGCGCTATAGATGAAGAAGATTTTGTAATAGCTCAAGCTAATGCTGAGGTTGATGTAAAAGGCAAGTTTACAAACCAAATTGTGAGTTGTAGAAAAAATGGAGAATTTATTAATGTAGATATTGAAGCTATTGATTTAATGGATGTATCTCCTCAACAATTAGTATCTGTTGCATCTTCATTAATTCCTTTCCTAGAAAATGATGATGCTAACAGAGCCTTAATGGGTTCAAATATGATGAGGCAAGCAGTTCCACTCATAAAACCAAAGGCTCCATTAGTTGGTACAGGTATGGAGTATACGGTTGCAAATGATAGCGGATCAACAATTGTGGCAAAGAGAGAAGGTATAGTTGATCAACTTGATGCTAATAGAATCGTAATAAGAATAACCGATAAGAATGATAAAACTCTAAATAAAATTGACATTTATAATCTTTCTAAATTTCAAAGATCAAATCAAAATACATGTATTACTCAACGTCCATTAGTAAACGTTGGTGACAAAGTTTTAAAAAACCAAGTTATAGCTGATGGTCCTGCAACAGACTTAGGTGAACTTGCACTAGGAAGAAATGTTCTAGCAGCTTTCATGCCATGGAATGGATACAATTTTGAAGATTCAATCCTAATTTCTGAGAAGGTAGTTCAAGATGATGTTTTCACTTCCATTCATGTCGAAGAATTTGAAGTAATGTCAAGAGATACTAAATTAGGTCCTGAAGAGATAACTAGAGATATTCCAAATGCAAGTGAGGAAATGCTTGTTAACCTAGATGAAACAGGAATTGTTTACGTGGGAGCAGAAGTAAATTCAGGAGATATTTTAGTAGGTAAGGTTACTCCAAAAGGTGAATCTCCAATGACCCCAGAAGAAAAGTTATTAAGAGCTATATTTGGTGAAAAAGCAGCTGACGTTAAAGATACAAGCTTAAGAGTACCACCAGGCGTAAAAGGAACAATAGTCGAAATTAGAGTATTTTCAAGAAGAGGAATTGAGAAAGATGAAAGGGCAATTAGCATCGAAAATAATCAAATTGAGGTAATAGCTCGCGATAGAGACGATGAGCTAAAAATTTTAGAAAAAAGCTTTGGTAATCATTTAAGAGAATTATTAAATAATCAAGTTTTTATTTCTGGTATTGATAATTTTAAAAAAAATACGCAATTAAAATATGAACTAATAGAAAATTTAAACTTAAACGATTTACTTAAAATTAATATTTCAGATGATAAAAAAAATAATCAAATAGAATCATTAGTCAAAAACTATGAAAACCAACTTGGAAATATTAATCAAAAATTTGAAAATAAAATAGACAAAATCCAAAGTGGAGATGAGTTGCTTCCAGGTGTATTAAAACTAATCAAAGTGTTTATTTCAGTGAAGCGTAAACTTCAACCTGGTGATAAAATGGCTGGGAGGCACGGAAATAAGGGAGTAATATCAAAAATATGTCCAGTAGAAGACATGCCATATCTTGAAGATGGAACTCCTGTAGATATTGTTTTAAACCCATTGGGAGTTCCCAGTAGGATGAATATTGGACAAATACTTGAAACACATCTTGGATGGGCATCAGCATCGTTAGGTAAACAGGTCAATGAAATGATTAAAAAGATTCAATCTGAAGGTCAGACAAAAGATTTAAGAAATAAACTATTAGATATTTACGATTTAGAAAAACATCAAAAAATTATTAGAGATATGAATGATGATGAAATTTTAGAATTAGGAAATAATTTAAAAGATGGAATACCATTTGCAACTCCTGTATTTGATGGTGCAAAAGAGAAAGATATTACAAAATTATTATCAATCTCGGGTGTATCTGCAACTGGTCAAGAAGTATTATACGATGGTATTACTGGTAAAAAATTTGAAAGACCAGTGACAGTAGGTTATATGTATATGTTAAAACTACACCATCTAGTTGATGAAAAAATTCATGCTAGATCAATTGGCCCTTATAGTTTAGTAACTCAACAACCACTTGGAGGTAAAGCTCAATTTGGAGGTCAGAGATTTGGTGAAATGGAAGTATGGGCATTAGAAGCTTATGGAGCTGCATATACGCTTCAA
>CACGTA010000049.1 GCA_902575815.1 uncultured Alphaproteobacteria bacterium
AGAATTATATACTGGCTTGGAAGCAAGTGGTCAAAATGCATTTCCAAATGTAAATTTTGATCTAGCTGGAATAAATAATTACTTAGGTAGGTTTTTTGCAGCTGGTTTTTATTATAAAACTTTTATGGGAATACCTCCACTTGAATGGGGTAAAGGAACAGCCATATGGATGTTTTTTGAAAAGTTTATTAGAAAAGCTGCGGGAATGGGAAGTGCTTCTGGGTTACCTGATCCAGATACTTATGAGCACGCTCATGATTTTTGTGATTTAATTGTTGTAGGATCAGGACCTTCTGGTATTGCAGCTGCAATAGAGGCAGCAGAAAAAAAATTAGATGTTATTTTAGTTGAGCAAGATAGTCTTATTGGAGGAAATCAACTTGCAGAAAATGATTTTGATAACTCACAAATTAAAAATCAACTTGAAAATCTAGGCATAAAAATAATGACTAGAACTACTGCATTCGGATTATATGATAATTGTGTTATTGGTTTATTAGAGAGAGTAACAGACCATATATCAGCACCAAATGTAAACATTCCACGCCAAAGATTTTGGACCATTAGAGCAAAGCATATTATTGTTGGTGCTGGAGCAATTGAAAGACACATTGCATTTAATAATAATGATATTCCTGGTGTAATGACCGTAAATGCATCAAAGCATTATTTGAATAGATATGGTGTACTCACTGGAAAAAGTATTGTGATAGCTACAAATAATGATTCTGTTTATGAAACAGCACATCAATTATCAGAAGTTGGGGCCAATGTAACTGTTCTTGATTCACGAACTAATTTTGAAATTGAGACAAATAAAAGTTTTGAAATTAGAAAAGGATATGTGCCTTATAATATTAATGGTTCAAAAAAAATTGATAGTTTAGATATATCAAAAAGTGAAACTATTAATAAATCTGAAACTATAAATTGTGATCAGGTTCTATTATCAGGTGGCTGGTCACCTGCTGTACATTTGTTATCTCACAGAGGCGTAAAGCCTAAATGGGATTATAACAATGCTTGTTTTTTACCAAGTGACACAAAAGAAAATATTACAATTGTAGGTTCTTCTAGAGGTTTATGGAATAAAAATGATTGTATTGCTTCTGGGATAGCAGGAACTACTGATGCGTTGAACCGTTTAGGTATTTCTAAAACAAATTATTTTTTCCCAAAACCTGGTGGATGGAAAAATCCCATACAACCACTTTATGAAGTAAAATATAAAAAATCTAGATCAAAAAGTTTTGTAGATTATCAACATGATGTAACAACAGATGACGTAAGACTCGCACATCGTGAAGGTTTCATTTCGGTAGAGCATCTTAAAAGATACACAACTTTAGGTATGGCAAACGATCAAGGAAAAATGGGAAATATCATTGGATTGTCTTTAATGGCTGAACTTTTAAATAAAGAAATTCCAGAAGTTGGAACTACTGTTTTTAGACCTCCTTATACTCCTGTATCTATAGGTGCCTTAAGCGGAAGAAATGTTGGAAAACATTTTAGGCCGTTAAGAGTAACGCCAATGCATCAATGGAATATTGATCATGGTGCAAAAATGATTGAAGTTGGATTGTATCAAAGACCTTGGTATTATCCCAAAGAAAATGAAACTTTAAGTGACTCTTATATAAGAGAAGCATCAACAGTAAGAAAAACAGTTGGAATTTGTGATGTAACATCATTAGGCAAAATAGCTATTCAAGGACCAGACTCTACCGAATTTTTAAATAGAATTTATTCGAATGGTTTTTCAAAACTACAAGTTGGAAAAGCTAGATACGGTATCATGTTGCGTGATGACGGTATTGTAATGGATGATGGCACATCTTGGAGATTAGCAGAAAATGAATATTTTATGACGACGTCTACAGGTGAAGCTGCAAAAGTGATGTCATGGTTAGAAGAATTACTTCAAACTAGATGGACAGATCTTAATGTTAATGTGACTAGTGTTTCTGAACAATGGGCAGGCGTATCAGTTGCAGGACCTAAATCTAGAGAAGTTCTCAATAATTGTGTCGATGATTCTTTGGTTGTAACTAATAATAATTTACCTTTTATGGGTGTTACTTCAACATTTCTTAAAGGTAATATTCCTTGTAGAATTGCAAGAATTAGTTTTTCAGGTGAATTAGCTTTTGAAGTTTATGTCAAATCAGATTTTGCTAATACAATGATGGACCTACTTTGGGCAAATGCAAAAAAATATGATGGATGTTTATACGGATTAGAAGCTTTAGGCGCACTTAGAGTTGAAAAAGGTCATGTAACAGCTGCTGAGCTTGATGGAAGGGTAACAATTGATGATGCAGGTTTAAGCAAAATGGCTTCTACAAAAAAATCATATATTGGAAGTGCAATGAGAAAACGAGGAGTATTAAAAAATAATGATCGAGAAATTCTAGTAGGTTTCTTTCCTACAAACTTAAAG
>CACGTA010000050.1 GCA_902575815.1 uncultured Alphaproteobacteria bacterium
AAAGACGACATATATACGAACTATCAGGTGAATTAATGTTTACAGGTATTATTCAAGATTTAGGAACAATAAAGAACTTAGATGTGGGACTTTACCAAATATCTACGAATCTTGATTTAAGTAATTGTAAGGAAGGTTCTTCAATTTCTTGTAATGGAGTGTGTCTTACAGCAAAAAATATAACTTCATTTAATAACAATTCATTTAGCTTTGATGTGAACATAGGAGAAGAAACCTTGCAAAGAACAAATCTAGCTAATTCTATTTTAAAAAATGAAAAAATTAATTTAGAAAAATCTCTTTTGATAGGTGATGAAATCAGTGGTCACTTTGTTTATGGTCATGTTGACACCACAACTATCGTTAGTGAAATTTTAGAACTTGAAAATAGTTGGGAATATCATTTTGAAAAAAAATTTAATGAAAATAATAGATTTATTGTTGAAAAAGGATCTATTTCAATAAATGGTATTTCTTTAACAGTAGCAAAAGTAGAAAATAATACCTTTATGATTTCTGTAATAGACCATACATTTAATCATACTAATTTAAAATATTTACAAAAAAGTGATCAAGTAAATATTGAATTTGATTATCTTGCACGCTTTATCCTTAACAATGAATAAAGATAACATTGAAGAAAATTTATCTTCTATTGAAGAAATCATAGAAGACGCAAGAAATGGTAAAATGTATATTCTTGTCGATGATCCCGATAGAGAAAATGAAGGTGATTTAATTATTCCTGCTCAATATGCTAGCCCTCAAACTATTAATTTTATGGCAAAGCATGGAAGGGGATTAATTTGTTTAGCATTAACTAAGGATAGAATAGAAGAATTGGAACTCCCCTTAATGAACCCAAGTAATATAAAGAATGATTTAACTGCTTTTACTGTTTCGATTGAGGCAAAAGAAGGAGTGACAACCGGAATATCTGCAGCTGATAGAGCTCATACAATATCAGTAGCTGTAAATAATAATAGAAACAAGAATGATCTTGTTTATCCTGGTCACGTTTTTCCTCTTATGGCATGGGATGGGGGCGTATTAGTACGTGCTGGTCACACAGAGGCAGCAGTTGACATTTCAAAACTTGCAAATTTAAATCCTTCTGGCGTTATTTGTGAAATTATGAGCGAAGATGGATCTATGGCGAGATTACCAGAAATTATCGAGTTTGCAAAATTACATAATTTGAAAGTAGGAACGGTTAGTGATTTAATTAAGTTTAGGCTTAAAAAAACTAAAATTGTCGAACAGATCTCCGAAAGACCATTTGAAAGTGAGATGGGGTCACAATTTACTCTAAAAGTTTTTCAAAATACTATTTCTGGTGAAAAGCATTACGCTCTAGTAAAAAATCTAAGTGATGTAAATGAACCTGTACTTGTTAGAATGCACAGATTGGATGTAACAAAGGATATATTTGAAGAAAAAAATATTTTTGGAAGTGAAATTAAGTCTGCCTTTCAACTTATAGAGAAGAATGGATCAGGAGCTATAGTTTTAATAAATAGTGACATGTCACCAAACATACTAAAAGCTTTTAATAAAAGAAAAAGATCAAAAAATAAATTAGAACTTAGAGAATATGGTGTAGGTGCTCAGATTATATCATTACTTCAAATAAATAAAATTATATTATTAACAAACACTAAGAAAAGAATTATTGCCTTGGATGGATTTAATATTGAAATAGTTGATCAGAGAAAAATATGAAAAATAGAATTCTAATAGTTTCAGCAAATTATTATAAAGAAATATCGAAAAATCTTGAGCTGGGTGCAATCAATGTACTTAAAGAGAATGGTTTTGAATATGAAGTTATTAATGCACCGGGTTGTTTCGAAATTCCTTACCTAATTAAAAAAAATATTAGTAATTTTAAAGGTTTTATTTCTTTAGGATGTATAATTAAGGGTGACACATATCATTTCGAAGTTATCGCTAATGAAACTTCTAGAAAAATTATTGATTTATCAGTTGATTTTAATGTTCCAATTGGATTTGGTGTCTTAACATGTTACGACTTAGAACAAGCAATAATAAGAAGTGATGTTAATCAAAAAAATAAAGGTCAAGAAGCTGCATTAGCTTGCATAGAGTTATTGAAATAAAAAATGCAAAATTATATCAAGTCACAAACAAGACTTGCATTTGTTCAATTTATTTTTCAGAATGAATTCTTAAATACAGATTTTTTAGATAGTATGGACGATTTTCAAAAGCATTTTTACGATACTAATATTGCTATAATTGATGAGAAAAAAGAAACTAAGCTGAAATTTAATAAAAATTTTTTAAACAGACTTTTTTTAAGTCTTAAA
>CACGTA010000051.1 GCA_902575815.1 uncultured Alphaproteobacteria bacterium
CATTGGCTAATTCAAAAAAAAGACTTTTATATACTTCTTCAGGTGGTAATTCATCGGCTCCCTTATCCCAGTTTTTGTATTCATCAAAAGTATTAGGAAAAACCGAATTAATTTGACTATCATCAACACTTCTAAGAAGCATATCTCCAATTGGCATTACAAAAGTGACAAAAATAAAAAGCAGTAATGGAAAAACTAGAAGAAAAGCACGAAGTTTATTTCTTCTTTCAGCTTTGCGAAGGCTTTGTTTAAGTGGGATACCGTCTGTAGTTAATAATTCAGCTGTAGAAATAGTAACCTCCAAATAAAAAGGCGAGATAATTCTCGCCTTTAGATTAAATTACAAATTTTAATTTATCAAGCTTAGTTAGCCATCCATGCAGCATAACGCTCGTCAATCTCTGCACCGTAATCTGACCACCACTGTGGATCACTTACGACTGAAACTTTTAAACGTTCTGGTGTATTAGGCATATGAGGCATAATATCAACACCTCCTGGTCCCCAAGGCTCATTGTTTTGAATGATTGGAATACCAGATGCTCTCATTGGTCCATATGTAATATATTTAGCTTGTTCAGCTTGTGCTTCAGGAGTTGAAGCATGCATCATAAAGTCAATAGCAGCATCTCTGTTTGGAGCTCCAGCAGTTAGACAAAGATACTCTTGGTCTAGAACTTGACCTTCCCAAATATACTCGAAGTTTTCACCTTCTGCTAAGTTAGCTGCACCAACACGACCGTTATAAGCAATTGCCATGATAACTTCACCACTTTTTACTAACTCAAGTGGTTGTGAACCAGCTGACCAGAATACAACGTGATCTTTGATTTTATCTAGAACTTCAAATGCTCTATCAATAGCACCTGTTTGGTTAGCTAGAACTGTAGGTACTGCATTTGGTTTTACTCCATCTGCAATCATAGCTTTTTCTATAATACCAGTAGACCATGTATGAATACCTCTTTTACCAGGAAATTTTTCTACATCAAAAAAGTCTGCCATACTGTCTGGTTTTTCACCTGGGAATGCATCTGGATCATAAAATACTACGTATGTCCAAAAGATTTGTGGTACACAACAATCCCAACCAGAGTGGTATTCAAGACCATTATTTTCCATATCTTCTGCAATCGACTCACCGTCAGGACCAGGAACACCTAAAGTAGCAATTTCACTTGAAATATCTTCAAATAATCCTTCATCACATCCAGTTATTGCATCAGATGGTAAAACGTCTACTAAATCCCAAGTAACGTTTCCACTTTCTACTTGAGCTCTTACTTCACCTAAACCTCCGTTGTAGTTTTCAAAGACAATTGAGCTAGGATCAGAATATGTATCAGCATAAGCTTTTTGTTGACTTTCTGTATAAGCACCACCCCATGAAGCAACCGTTACAGCGCTAGCTGCAAAAGGAGCAAAGACAAGTGACACAAATAAGAAGGCTTTTAAAAATTTAGACATATATATCCTCCTATTTTTAGTTATTTAATCTTAAGATTATGTCCGTAATGATTGAGTAATAACATGTCGTGAAATGAAAAAAAAGGGGTAAAAGTAAAAAATTTTGGCTAAATATAAAGAAAAAAGTATAATTACAGATCTAATGCTCGGACATCTTCAGAATTCCAGCTTAATTTAAGTTCGTCACCCTCTTTATGTTGAAAACTTCCTTCATTTGGAACCTTGACTATAAACTCATTATTACCACAAACATCAAGCCTAGCTCTGATGTGATCTCCTAGGTAAATTAGTTCTTCAATTTTACCTGAAAAATTATTGGAGTCAGATGTTAAGTTATCAATTGAAACACGTTCTGGTCTTATGGATAGTTGAGTTTTTTCTCCAACTTCATTCACATTAATTTTTAATGCTTTCACCATTCCAAAACCACCATCCAATTCAACAGTACATGATGATCCATTCACCTCCCTAACAACACCATTAAGTGTATTATTTTCACCTATAAATTTTGCAACAAAAGAATTTTCAGGTTTTTCATACAAGATATCAGGTGTAGATAATTGTTGTACTACACCATCATTGAATACTGCTATTCTATTGGACATTGTTAAAGCTTCACTTTGATCATGTGTAACATAGACAACTGTTATACCAATCCTATCATGAATATGTTTGATTTCGTATTGCATCTGTTCACGCAAATTCTTATCGAGTGCACCCAAAGGCTCATCCATTAATACAAGTCGTGGTTCAAATACAAGTGCTCTAGCCAAAGCGACTCTTTGTTGTTGTC
>CACGTA010000052.1 GCA_902575815.1 uncultured Alphaproteobacteria bacterium
CAAAAGAAGCAAATCCTGATATGGATTTTTTCCCCTTAACAGTAAATTATCAAGAAAAATATTATTCTGTAGGAAAAATACCTGGCGGTTTTTTTAAAAGAGAGGCTAGACCAACTGAAAAAGAAACATTAGTTTCTCGATTAATTGATAGGCCAGTTAGACCTCTATTTCATAAAGATTTTAAAAATGAGACTCAAGTTACTTGTACTGTATTATCACATGATCAAGAAAATGACTCAGATGTTGTAGCAATGGTAGCAGCAAGTGCTGCATTGACTTTATCTGGTTTGCCATTTTTAGGCCCACTCGGAGCAATTAAGATTGGTTTTATAGACGATGAGTTTGTTGTTAATCCGAGTAAGAGTCAATTATCAAATTCTAAATTAGAATTAGTATTGGCAGGGACTAAGGAAGGCGTACTAATGATCGAGTCTGAAGCTCACGAGCTTTCAGAAAAACAAATGCTTGATGCAGTAGTTCTCGGTCAAGAAAATTATAAAACAGTGATTGAAGCAATAATTTCCTTAGCTAAAAAAGCTGCAAAAGAACCATGGGATCTTAAAGAAAAAGATGAAGAAATTAAAAATCTACCATCTAAAATCAACGAAGACTTTGGTAAAGAGTTTATAGATGCGTATAAAATAACTGAAAAACAAAAAAGATCAGAAAAATTATCCTCACTAAGAAACGAAATTTCTGAAAAATTTGTAAGTGAAACACTCTCTCCTGTTCTAATTTCAGATGCAATAAAAAATGTAGAAAAAGATATAGTTAGAGGTGAATTAATTAATACTGGTAATAGAATTGATGGAAGAGATACAAAAACAGTCCGTCCAATTGTGTGTGAAACTGGAGTTTTAGAAAGAACTCACGGGTCTGCATTATTTACTAGAGGAGAAACACAAGCTCTTGTAGTTTCAACTTTAGGAACTGGACAAGACGAGCAAAGAATAGATGCAATTGATGGTGAATATACAGAGAATTTTATGTTGCATTATAATTTTCCACCTTACTCTGTTGGAGAAGTAGGAAGAATAGGTTCTACTAGTAGAAGGGAAATAGGTCATGGAAAATTAGCCTGGAGAGCTATTCACCCAATGTTACCTTCAAAAGAAAAGTTTCCTTATACTTATAGAGTTGTGTCTGAAATTACAGAATCTAATGGCTCTAGTTCTATGGCAACTGTTTGTGGTACTTCAATGTCTTTAATGGACGCAGGAGTGCCTTTAGAAAGACCAGTAGCAGGTATAGCAATGGGTTTAATTAAAGAGAATGATAAATATGTAATATTATCAGACATACTTGGTGATGAAGATCATCTTGGTGATATGGATTTTAAAGTTGCTGGAACCTCTGAAGGAATAACTTCATTACAAATGGATATTAAAATAACTAGTATCACAGCTGAAATTATGGAAGAAGCATTAGCGCAAGCTAAAGATGGACGATTCCACATACTTAGTGAAATGGCTAAAGCAATTGATAAACCTAATCAATCAATTTCCCAATACGCACCAACAATAACTAATCTACAAATAAACAAAGATAAAATTAGAGAAGTTATTGGTAAAGGAGGAGCTGTTATTAGAGAAATATCTGAAACAACCGGAGCTAAAATTGAAATTAATGATGAAGGTTTAGTGAGTATTGCAGCTGTAGATCAAAAATCTGGAAATGATGCATTAGAATGGATCAAAGGTATTGTCGAAGAGCCAGAGATTGGAAAAATTTATGATGGTAAAGTTATAAAGATAATGGACTTTGGTGCTTTTGTTAATTTCATGGGATCTACAGATGGACTAGTTCATATTAGCCAATTAAAAAATGAAAGAGTAGAGAAAGTTGAAGATGTTATTAGTGAGGGAGATATAGTTAAAGTAAAAGTACTGGATATCGATTCAAGAGGAAAAATAAAACTTTCTATGAAAGCAGTTGACGCAGAAGAAAACGCTTAAATTACCTAAATTAATTGGGCACAGAGGTGTAAAAGATCTGTGTCCAGAAAACACTTTAGAGTCTATTGCGAAGGCATTCGCAATAGGTTTAAATTTTGTGGAAATAGACGTTAAAATTTCTAAAGACAAAATACCAATTTTATTACATGACGACACGTTAGATAGAACCACTAACGGAAGTGGACTCGCAATTGATTATGATTATGAGA
>CACGTA010000053.1 GCA_902575815.1 uncultured Alphaproteobacteria bacterium
ATTGTAACCACAGTCAACATAATGTACTTCACCAGTAACTGCAGAAGATAAATCACTAACAAAGTATAAAGCAGATTTACCAATTTCATCTAGTTTTGCATTTCGTTTCAATGCTGAATGTTCTTCTGTAAATTTAAACACCTCCCTAGCATTATTTATTGCTGCACCAGCAATTGTTCTCATAGGTCCTGCTGAGATTGCATTAACACGAATATTTTTTGTGCCTAAATCCACACTCAAGTACTTTACACTTGTTTCTAAAGCGGCTTTTGCAATTCCCATTAAATTGTAATTTGGTATTACTTTATTTGATCCGTAAAAAGTAAGGGTGAGAATACTTCCTCCATCATTAATTATAGGTTCAAAATTTCTTGCAAGACTAGTTAAAGAAAAACATGATATTTCCAAACAATTAATAAAATTATCCTTCGTAGTATCAACATATCTACCATTTAACTCTGACTTATCTGCAAATGCAACAGCATGAATTATAAAATCAATTGTGCCCCATTCTTTTTTTATAATTTCTACAGATTTGTTTATTGAGTCATGATTATTAAAATCACATTCTATTAATATTTTTGAATTAATTTCTTCAGAAAGTGGTTTCACCCTCTTCAATAATATTTCATTTTGGTAACCAATCGCTATTTCAGCACCATTTTCAGCTAGTTGTTTTGCTATTCCCCATGCAATTGAATGATTATTTGCAATACCAAATACTAAACCTTTTTTACTTTTAAGCATGATATTTTGAAAATACTAATGTTGCATTTGTACCGCCAAATCCAAAACTATTCGACATAACATGCTTAATTTCAACGTCATTTTCTGTTTTTAAGAGAATATTACAATCTTTGGCACTATCATCGAGATTTTCAATATTAGCAGAACCACTAATAAAATTATTTTTCATCATCAATAAACTATAAATTGCTTCATGCACACCAGTTGCCCCTAAAGAATGACCTGTCAAAGATTTTGTTGAGCTCATTTTAGGAATATTGGAACCAAAAACATTTTTGATTGCTTCCAATTCTTTTACATCTCCTATCGGAGTGCTTGTTCCATGAGTATTTATATAATCAATTTTACCATCAATATTTTTTAATGCTTGCTTCATGCATCTTTCTGCGCCTTCTCCAGAAGGCTGCACCATATCGAATCCATCTGAGGTTGCACCATATCCTGTTATTTCACCATATATTTTAGCACCTCTAGCTTTTGCATGCTCTAATTCTTCAAGTACTAAAGTTCCACCTCCACCAGCTATTACAAAACCATCTCTATCTGCATCATATGCCCTTGAAGATTTGTTTGGAGTAGAATTGTATTTTGATGACAAAGCACCCATTGCATCAAATAAAATTGATAAAGTCCAATGGAGCTCTTCACCACCTCCAGCAAAAACAATATTTTGTTTTCCCATCTGAATCAGTTCATATGCATTACCAATACAATGTGAACTTGTAGAACATGCCGAAGTAATTGAATAGTTTACTCCTTTAATTTTAAAAGGAGTCGCAAGAGTTGCAGAATTTGTACTAGACATTGCTCTTGGCACCATAAATGGTCCAATTTTCTTTGAACCCGAATTCTTTCCAATCTCAGAAGACTTAAATAAATTTTGTGTAGATGGACCCCCTGAACCAACAATTATACCAGTCATTTCATTTGAAATATCACTATCCTCTAGTCCTGAGTCATCTATAGCATCTTTCATCGCAATGTAGTTGTAGGCAGCTCCATCACCCATAAACCTTAGTAATCTTCTGTCAATTTCGTTACTTATATCTATATTTGGTTTACCGTGCACAAGACTTCTAAAAGAAAACTCCCCATACTCTTCAGCACTTGTTATTCCAGATTTCAAATTTTTAAGACTGTCTATAACATCTGATTGGTTATTACCAATACATGATACTATACCTAAACCTGTTACTACTACTCTATTCATTACTTATTTCTCAGGTGAAAATAAACCGACTTTCATATCTTTAGCTTCATAAATTGTTTCACCATCAGCTTTTAAAATACCATCTCCAACTCCTAAAATCAATTTTCTTAGTATAAGTCTTTTAAGAGATATATGGTAAGTTACTTTTTTTACTTTTTGTAATACCTGACCAGTAAACTTAACTTCACCAACTCCTAAAGCCCTAC
>CACGTA010000054.1 GCA_902575815.1 uncultured Alphaproteobacteria bacterium
ACAAGATAGGTGTTTCTCAAATTCTATTAACATTAGAAGATAGTGAAGAAAGGCGACGATATTTAAATGCTAGAAATACAATATCATCATTACAAAGCAAAAACATAATCCCAATCATCAATGAAAACGACACTGTTGCTACTGAAGAAATTCGCTATGGTGATAATGATAGATTGGCAGCACGAGTAGCACAGATGATTGAAGCTGATTTATTAATTTTATTAAGTGATATTGATGGGTTATACAGGGGTAATCCAAAAAAAGATAAGGATGTTAAAAAAATTTCAGAAGTATTTAAAATTGATAAAAAAATTGAAGAGCTTGGAAATTATCAATCTTCTGAACTAGGTAGTGGAGGAATGGCCACAAAAATTTTAGCGGCAAAGATATGTGCTGAAAACGGTTGTGCTACGATAATCACTAATAGTGATAAAAACAAACCAATCAGTGATATTAATAAAAAAAATTCAACAATTTTTTATCCCTTAACTTCTACAAACTCGTCCAAAAAAAAATGGTTATTAAATCATTTAAAGCTATCAGGATCGATTGTTATTGATGCAGGAGCTAAAAATGCAATTTTGAAAAATAAAAGTCTTCTTCCTGCAGGTATAATAGATATCAAGGGAAGGTTCAAAAGAGGCGATGTAATATCTATCTTAGTTGAGAATGGTCAAAAGGTAGCAATAGGCATATCTGCTTATGATTTTAATGATGCAAAAAAAATTATTGGAAAGAAAAGTAAAGAAATTTATAAAGTTTTAGGTTTCGAAGGAAGAGATGAAGTGGTACATAAAGATAATTTAGTTAAGCTTTCTACATGAGTATTGAAAATAATATTATTGAATTAGGCAAAAGAGCAAAATCTGCCTCTCTAAATATGAAAGTCTGTAGCAGTGATCAAAAAAATCTTGCTTTAACAAAACTCACTAAAAATCTAGATAAAAATAGAAATAAAATTCTTGAAGCTAATAAAATAGATTTAGAAAATGGTGAAAAAAAATCTTTAGCTAAACCTTTAATAAATAGACTTACACTAACTGAAAAATCTATTGATGGATTGATTACATCAATTGAAGATATAATCGAAATACCAGATCCAATTGGCATTACATTAGAAAAATGGGAAAGACCTAATGGTTTGCAGTTTCGTAAAATTTCAACACCACTTGGAGTATTAGGTGTGATTTATGAATCCAGACCGAACGTCACTGTTGATGCGTCTTGTCTTTCCATAAAATCTGGCAATTGTATAATTTTAAGAGGTGGTAGTGATAGTTTTCATTCCTCTAAGGAATTGGTAAATAATATTACAAATGCTTTCACAGAAGCTGGCCTCCCTGAACACTGTGTCCAAATGATTAATACACCTGAAAGAGAAGCGGTTGATCATTTACTAAGCATGAGAGATTATGTTGACGTAATTATTCCTAGAGGCGGCAAAGGTTTGATTGAAAAAATTAATTCAGCAAGCAAAATACCCGTTATCAAACATTTAGACGGTATATGTCATGTGTATGTAGATAAAGATGCTGATTTAAGCATCGCAGAAAAAGTAGTTTTTAATAGTAAAATGAGGCGTCCCGAAATTTGTGGTGCTGCAGAAACACTTTTAATTGATGAAAAAATTAAAGACGAAGCAATGAAAATATTAAAACCTCTAAAAGAAGTAAATTGTGAAATTAGAGGCGATGAATATATTCAATCTTTAGATAGTGATTTTAAAACTGCAAGTGAAGAAGATTGGTCATTAGAATATTTAGATAAAATTTTATCAGTAAAAATTGTTTCAGGAGTTGATGATGCGGTTAAACATATAAATGATTATTCTTCTGGACATACAGAAAGTATAATTACAGAAAGTGAAAAAACCTTTGAAAAATTTTATAATAAAATTGACAGCGCAATAATACTTAAAAATGCATCTACGCAATTTGCAGATGGCGGTGAATTTGGTTTTGGTGCTGAGATAGGAATCTCAACAGACAAAATACATGTAAGAGGACCAGTGGGAACAAAACATTTAACTACATTTAAATATGTAGTTAATGGTAATGGTCAGGAAAGACCTTAATTGAAAAAGATTGGACTTCTGGGAGGGTCTTTTGATCCGCCACA
>CACGTA010000055.1 GCA_902575815.1 uncultured Alphaproteobacteria bacterium
ATTTTTAATATTGAGATAAATAAAGAATTAATTATTTTTGTTTTACTTATTATATGCTCTTCGTTTATTGGCGATTTAATTGAGTCTTATTTTAAAAGAAAAAATAACATTAAAAATTCAAGTGGATTCATTCCTGGACATGGTGGTATTTTTGATAGATTTGATAGTTTTTTATTTTCAATTATTATTTATTCTATATCAATTAATATTTAAGTATGAATATAAATATATATGGCAGCACGGGTGTTATAGGAAGAAAAACATTATCTTTAATTGATAAAAATTTTCCAGAAATAAAAGTCAACTTACTATGCGCAAAATCAAATTTAAATTTATTAACTCAACAAATTAAAAAATATCAACCTAAATACGCTTTTTTATATGATCATGAAAAAAATATAAATTTTAACTATAAAATTGGAAAAACAAAATTTCTTAATATAAATGAACTTCAAAGTTATTTAATATCTAGTAAATCTAATTTAAGTTTATTGGCCATATCTGGTTATAAATCATTGTATTTTTTAGAAAATATAATTCAAAACACTGATAACCTCGGTATAGTTTCTAAAGAGGCAATTGTTTCTGGAGGACATATATTTAGAAAAAAAAATTATTTTAAAAAAACTAATATATTTCCAATCGATTCAGAGCATTTTTCTCTTTATGAATTATTTAATAAAGTAAATACTAATATAAATATAAAAAAAGTTATTCTTACAGCTTCTGGAGGTCCGTTTTATAAAAGAAAATTTAATACATTAGATAATGTAAAATTTAATAAAGCTATAAAGCATCCTAAATGGAAAATGGGATATAAAAATAGTATTGACTCAGCAACACTTGTTAACAAATGTTTAGAACTAGCTGAAGCTCATTATTTGTTTGATATACCATTTAATAAAATGAAAATACTTATACATCCAGAAGCTTTGGTCCACTCAATAGTGGAATTTGATAATTGTGTATCTCAACTAAACTTATTTAAAAATGATATGAATATTCCTATTTTGAATTTTTTATTAAATTCAAATAAAAAGAATCAATCAATTAATAGTCAATTATTTATGAAGAAATATACTAATTTAAAATTTGAAGATGTTAGAATGGAAATATTTCCAATTTACAGTTATTTTAATAAGATTAATAAAAAAAAACCTCAGAATTTAATAAAATTTAATATAGGAAATGAGTTTGCTGTTAATTTATTTAAAAATGGTAAGATAAAATATACAGATATTTACAGAATAATTAAAAAAATAACATCTTTAAATTTGTATTCTCCTGTAAACACTATTAAAGATATTATTCATTATCATGAAGAAATTGAATATAAATTACAAGATTTTAAAATTTAATTTTGCAATTTTATTTATTTATTTATTCTTATCAAAACCTTTACTTTCAAATGAAAACTTATTTGATATACAAGGTAATGACTTTACAGATACAGATGTTATCATCTCAATTTTAAAGGATATTCCAGATAATTTAAATAAAGAATATACTAATGATATTATAAGAATTCTTAATAATTCAAATCTTTTTTCTGATGTAAAAGTTAAATTAAAAGAAGATAAATATATAATTATTGTAAAAGAATATCCAAATATTGATCGTATTAAATTCAAAAACAATGAAAGATTAAAAGATGAGGAATTAGAACTAATTGCTTCTCAAATTAACTTTACTAAACTAAATACTGCATCTTTAAATTTATTTATCAATGAAATTAAAAAAATTTATCAATCTTTTGGATACAACAATGTTCAAATTGATTATTCTGAAGAAAGAAATCCAGATATTAATACTGTTGATTTAAGTTTTGTTATTACTGAGGGCAAGCTTACAAAAATTAACAAAATAATCATAAATAATAACAATTATATTTCAAATGATGAAATTAAAGCAATTATTAAATCCAAAACTAGAAATATAAGAAATATTTTTGCTAATAATAATTTCAAACCTAATGTAATTGAAAATGATAAATATTTAATTATTAACTATTATAAAAAAAAGGGCTTTGTAGATGCCAATGTTAAAACAAAAATTG
>CACGTA010000056.1 GCA_902575815.1 uncultured Alphaproteobacteria bacterium
TAAAGCTTTCATTTTTTTGGAATTAAACCTAAGAACAGATTAAGTAAATAATAAAAACGGACATATCGTTAGTAATTATTTGCTATGATTAAAGAATTAAATTTCTTAATAGATTGAAAAAAAATTTAAAATTAATAGAATTCTGTTAAATTGTATTTATACGATATTAAAAACAACAGTTATGGCTGTTTTTTTATGACACTTATCACTTCTATGCATAATATTTTATTTGTTTGGATTCCTAAAACGGGTGGTGCATCCGTATTTAGTTTTCTTGAAAAAGAATTTGGAGCCAATAAATTAAAAAATGTTGGTGATGCTAGTAGTTTTAAAAACGAGGGATGTGTCACGTTCGGACACATGTCTTACATTAGTTTGCTAGCAACTGGTTTAGTAAATATAAACTTTCATAAAAAAAGTTACAAATTTGCAATCACGCGTTGCCCTTATGATCGTGCTATTTCGCTTTTCAATTATTCTGTTCAAAATAATTTTATCGATAGTGACAATACTTTTGAGGAGTTTCTTGAGCAGGTTCATACTAAGAGACCTCCCGTGGGTCTTTATAATGTATACGGCTTAAGTATAACAAACCCGCAGGTGGATTGGGTTATAGGATACAAAAATGGTTTTTTTGTTGATAAATTGTTTCGTATCTCAGAATTAAATGATTTATCCAAAGAAATGAAGATTAGGTATGGTGTTGATTTTGATTATAAATTAAAAAAAAATGTAAGTAATTTATATATAACAAAGAATAAGGCCTTAGAAAATAAAGCGGTTATTGAAATGATAAATACTATATACGCTCGCGATTTTGACTTGTTAGGTTATGAAAAAATTTGAATCTACTTAGTTCCCATGCTTTGGAAGAATTCGCTGTTAGTTTTTGTATTTTTCATTTTATCTAACAAGAACTCCATGGCTTCCGTACTTCCCATTGGGGCTAATATTTTTCTTAAAATAAAAATTTTACCAAGCTCGTCTTTATCAAGTAATAGTTCTTCTTTTCTTGTTCCTGACTTACCAATATCAAAAGCTGGATAGGTTCTTTTTTGGCTAAGTTTTCTATCTAGGACCATTTCACTGTTACCAGTACCTTTAAATTCTTCAAATATAACTTCGTCCATTCTACTTCCTGTATCTATTAAAGCAGTAGCAATAATTGTGAGCGATCCGCCCTTTTCTACGTTCCTTGCAGCACCGAAAAATCTTTTTGGTCTTTGTAAGGCATTGGCATCAACACCACCTGTTAGGACCTTTCCACTAGACGGAACAACAGTATTATAAGCTCTTCCAAGTCTGGTGATTGAATCAAGAAGGATTACAACATCATGTTTATATTCAACAAGTCTTTTAGCTTTTTCAATTACCATTTCAGCGACCTGAACGTGGCGTGAAGCAGGTTCATCAAAGGTTGAACTAATTACCTCACCCTTAACTGATCTTTGCATGTCTGTAACTTCTTCTGGTCTTTCATCAATTAGCAGAACAATCAGTTTAGCGTCTGGACTATTAGCAGTTATAGCATTAGCAATTTTTTGCATAATTATTGTTTTACCTGTGAAAGGTTGTGCAACAATTAATTGTCTTTGTCCTTTTCCAAGAGGAGCAATAATATCAATTATTCTTTCTGTGTTATCCTGCATAGGTTTTTCTTGCTCAAGTTTGAACCTTGCTTCAGGATATAATGGTGTTAAATCTTCAAAGTTAACCCTGTTCTTAACTAAATCAGTTTCTTGACCGTTTATTTTATTAATTTTAGTTATGGCAAAATATCTTTCCCCTTGCTTTGGAGATCTAATTTCACCTTCAACACTATCACCCGTTCTTAGGCTAAATTTTTTAATTTGAGATGGAGAAATATAGATATCATCTGGTCCAGGAAGATAATTTGACTCTGAAGACCTCAAAAAACCGAAACCATCTTGCATAATTTCAATAACCCCTATACCAGTAATAATTTCACCCTCTTCAGCAATTGTTTTTAGTATTGCAAACATCAAATCCTGCTTTCTAAGGGACGAGGGGTTTTCAATACCAAGCTTGTC